>NZ_BAAAFX010000002.1:478934-479632 GCF_039523755.1 Tatumella terrea
TTATCAGACAATCTGTGTGGGCACTCGCAGGATTGATATCAAACGTCTCCGGACGTAAAAAATATCAAGTCTTAAGAGTGAACACATAATGAAATTCATTATGAGTGTTTTACGCTTGAGCATCGCTTAAACAAGTTTTAAGCAAATCAAACTTTAAATTGAAGAGTTTGATCATGGCTCAGATTGAACGCTGGCGGCAGGCCTAACACATGCAAGTCGAACGGTAGCACAGAGGAGCTTGCTCCTTGGGTGACGAGTGGCGGACGGGTGAGTAATGTCTGGGAAACTGCCTGATGGAGGGGGATAACTACTGGAAACGGTAGCTAATACCGCATAATGTCGCAAGACCAAAGCGGGGGACCTTCGGGCCTCGCACCATCGGATGTGCCCAGATGGGATTAGCTAGCAGGTAGGGTAATGGCCTACCTGGGCGACGATCCCTAGCTGGTCTGAGAGGATGACCAGCCACACTGGAACTGAGACACGGTCCAGACTCCTACGGGAGGCAGCAGTGGGGAATATTGCACAATGGGCGCAAGCCTGATGCAGCCATGCCGCGTGTATGAAGAAGGCCTTCGGGTTGTAAAGTACTTTCAGCGGGGAGGAAGGCAGTCGTGTTAATAGCACGATTGATTGACGTTACCCGCAGAAGAAGCACCGGCTAACTCCGTGCCAGCAGCCGCGGTAATACGGAGGGT
>NZ_BAAAFX010000003.1:0-27822 GCF_039523755.1 Tatumella terrea
TCTAAAGACGAAGGCGGCCGTCATACTCCGTTCTTCAAAGGCTACCGTCCACAGTTCTACTTCCGTACAACTGACGTGACCGGAACCATCGAACTGCCGGAAGGCGTAGAGATGGTAATGCCAGGTGACAACATCAAAATGGTTGTTACCCTGATCCACCCAATCGCGATGGATGACGGTCTGCGTTTCGCAATCCGTGAAGGTGGTCGTACTGTAGGTGCAGGTGTTGTTGCTAAAGTTATCGCTTAATCGCCGATAATATTTGACGTCATGCACATGAAAAGGGCATCATTTGATGCCCTTTTTGTACGCCGAAACATAGAACCTGACTCATCAGTGATTTTGGTACAAATCATTGCTGAGACAGGCTCTGGTTTGGCGTAGGATACCGGATGTACTACAGGTATTTCTGGTTTGGATACCTCGCTATGCGGGGTTTAATGGTTTCTGGATTATTCTGGCAGGTTTGTTTATGAGTGCAAATACCGAAGCTCAGAGGAGCGGGCGCGGCCTGGAAATAGTAAAATGGCTGGTCGTTGCTGTTCTGGTTGCAGTAGCGATTTACGGCAACTATCATTATCGCAACGTTAATTTACCCTTACGTGCTCTGGTTGTGGTTATTATCATTGCGGTTGCCGGCGCAGTTGCCCTTTTGACAACAAAAGGCAAAGCAGCGGTAGCGTTTGCACGTGAAGCAAGAACCGAAGTGCGCAAGGTCATCTGGCCGACCCGCCAGGAAACGTTGCAGACCACGTTAATCGTTGCCGCGGTTACTGCCGTGATGTCACTGATTTTGTGGGGGCTGGATGGTATTCTGGTCCGTCTGGTATCGTTTATCACTGGACTGAGGTTCTGAGATGTCTGAAGCTCCAAAAAAACGCTGGTACGTCGTGCAGGCGTTTTCAGGTTTTGAAAGCCGTGTCGCTGTATCGCTGCGCGAGCATATCAAACTGCACAATATGGAAGACCTGTTTGGCGAAGTTATGGTGCCAACAGAAGAGGTCGTTGAGATCCGTGGTGGTCAGCGCCGCAAAAGTGAGCGTAAATTCTTCCCGGGCTATGTCCTGGTGCAGATGGTGATGGAAGATGCCAGCTGGCACCTCGTTCGCAGCGTTCCGCGCGTTATGGGCTTTATCGGTGGAACCTCTGATCGTCCTGCACCTATCAGCGATAAAGAAGTCGATGCGATTATGAATCGCCTTCAACAGGCAGGTGACAAGCCACGGCCTAAGACCATGTTTGAGCCAGGTGAAATGGTTCGTGTTAACGACGGTCCGTTTGCTGACTTCAATGGTGTCGTTGAAGAAGTCGACTATGAAAAAAGCCGCCTGAAAGTCTCTGTTTCTATCTTCGGTCGTGCAACACCGGTCGAACTGGACTTCGGTCAGGTAGAAAAAGGCTAATCTGTATTCAGTTAAGCTCTTGCATAAGGCGCGAAATTTGCCTACAATTTCGCGCCTTTTGTTTTTACATGCCCCCGGGCGTGTGAATAATTACTACGGGAAGCCTTTACGTAAGGCGCTATACCCAATTGAGGAAATATCATGGCTAAGAAAGTACAAGCCTATGTGAAGCTGCAGGTTGCAGCTGGCATGGCAAACCCAAGTCCACCGGTTGGTCCGGCACTGGGTCAGCAGGGTGTTAACATCATGGAATTCTGTAAAGCGTTTAACGCAAAAACAGAAAGCCTGGAAAAAGGTCTGCCAACTCCGGTTGTTATTACCGTATACAGCGACCGTTCTTTCACGTTCGTTACCAAAACTCCTCCGGCAGCAGTTCTGCTGAAAAAAGCGGCAGGAATTAAGTCTGGTTCAGGTAAACCGAACAAAGACAAAGTTGGTAAAGTGACGCGTGCTCAGTTGCAGGAAATTGCAACCACTAAAGCAGCGGACATGACTGGTGCAGACTTAGACGCGATGACTCGCTCTATCGAAGGTACTGCGATCTCCATGGGCCTGGTAGTAGAGGATTAATAGATGGCTAAGCTTACCAAGCGCATGCGCACAATCCGTGACAAAGTAGATGTCACCAAGCAGTACGAAATCACCGAAGCTGTTGCTTTGCTGAAAGAACTGGCTACTGCTAAATTCGTTGAAAGCGTTGATGTTTCTGTAAACCTCGGCATCGATGCTCGTAAATCTGATCAGAACGTACGTGGTGCAACTGTACTGCCTAACGGTACTGGCCGTAGCGTCCGCGTTGCTGTATTCGCTCAGGGTGCAAACGCTGAAGCAGCGAAAGCCGCAGGTGCTGAACTGGTTGGTATGGAAGATCTGGCTGATCAGATCAAGAAAGGCGAAATGAACTTTGACGTTGTTATCGCATCTCCGGATGCCATGCGCGTTGTTGGCCAGTTAGGCCAGGTTCTGGGTCCACGTGGCCTGATGCCAAACCCTAAAGTTGGTACTGTAACTCCTAACGTTGCTGAAGCAGTTAAAAATGCTAAAGCGGGTCAGGTTCGTTACCGTAACGACAAAAACGGCATCATTCACACCACCATCGGTAAAGTTGACTTTGATGCTGACAAACTGAAAGAAAACCTGGAAGCTCTGCTGGTTGCGCTGAAAAAAGCAAAACCAACTTCAGCGAAAGGCGTGTACATCAAGAAAGTCAGCCTGTCTACCACCATGGGTGCAGGTGTTGCAATCGACCAGGCTGGCCTGAGTACTCAGACTGCCTAAGTCATTGCTTGACGCGGGCGAAATTTTCACCTAGAATTTTCGCCCGTTCTTCCTTCAGGGAAGCGACTCTGTACTCCCGAAAGGCAGTGACAGAGCAAGAATTTTCGGTTGGAGCCTGGCCTTATCCAGGCCTCCGTCCAAGACCGCAGGTGTTTGTAGCAGCGAACTCAGGGCTTGCCCCGGGCTTCTGTCAGACTTAATTCCCTGCGTAGACGGTGAGAGAGCCTGAAGAACCTGTTTCTTTTTCTGGATTCTACTCACCGTGTTTAGCGTCTGTCCACTTCGGCGGATAGATGAAGTGAGTTCCGGAGGGGTAACCCTTCGGACTAAAACATCCAGGAGCAAAAGCTAATGGCATTAAATCTTCAAGACAAACAAGCAATTGTTGCTGAAGTCAGCGAAGTAGCCAAAGGCGCGCTGTCTGCGGTTGTTGCGGATTCCCGTGGCGTCACCGTAGATAAAATGACTGAACTGCGTAAAGCAGGTCGTGAAGCTGGCGTATACATGCGTGTTGTTCGTAACACCCTGCTGCGTCGCATCGTTGAAGGTACTCCTTTCGAGTGCCTGAAAGACACGTTTGTTGGTCCAACCTTGATTGCATACTCTATGGAACACCCGGGCGCTGCTGCTCGTCTGTTCAAAGACTTCGCGAAAGCGAATGCAAAATTCGAGGTTAAAGCTGCAGCCTTTGAAGGTGAGCTGATCCCAGCCGCTCAAATTGACCGTCTGGCAACGCTGCCGACTTACGAAGAAGCACTGGCACGTCTGATGTCGACCATGAAAGAAGCCGCTGCCGGCAAACTGGTCCGTACTCTGGCTGCTGTACGCGATGCGAAAGAAGCTGCATAAGCTCTCTGATAACATCGTTTTTGCTTACGTATAAACTTATTCTGATTCTTAGGAACAATTGTTATGTCTATCACTAAAGACCAAATCCTGGAAGCTGTTGCAGCTATGTCCGTAATGGAAGTAGTTGAGCTGGTTTCTGCAATGGAAGAAAAATTCGGCGTTTCTGCTGCTGCTGCTGTCGCTGTAGCTGCTGGCCCTGCTGAAGCTGCTGAAGAGCAGACTGAATTCGACGTAATCCTGAAGTCTGCTGGCGGTAACAAAGTCGCAGTCATCAAAGCAGTACGTGGCGCAACTGGTCTGGGCCTGAAAGAAGCTAAAGACCTGGTTGAATCTGCACCGGCTGCAATCAAAGAAGCGATCAGCAAAGACGACGCAGCTGCTCTGGAAGCTGCTCTGAAAGAAGCTGGCGCTGAAGTTGAAATCAAATAAGATAACCTTCGGGTTACAGTCTGAGTAGTTTGCAGACTGCTGGCTGGTGACTATAATAGTCACCAGCCTTTTTGCGCTAAAAAGAGTCTCTGTGGGGTTTCGCATTGTTTGTCCACCTTGATTCTTCCAATGTCTTTTTCTCTCGACGCCTTAATATACTGCTTTCCCGTGGGGTTCCCTGCCTTACAAGAGCAATGAAATGATTTAAGAGTGATAGAAAAAGATGTATTGCACCTGAGCCAGGCTCAACGGTGAAAACGAAATAATGTTGCATGAACTGTCCTGCAGGACGGACAGCGTGGTTCGACTTGTCAGCGAGCTGAGGAACCCTAATGGTTTACTCCTATACCGAGAAAAAACGTATTCGTAAGGATTTTGGTAAACGTCCGCAAGTACTGGATGTGCCTTATCTCCTATCTATCCAGCTTGACTCGTTCCAGAAGTTTATCGAGCAAGACCCGGAAGGCCAATACGGTCTGGAAGCAGCATTCCGTTCCGTTTTCCCTATCCAGAGCTACAGTGGTAACTCTGAGCTGCAATATGTCAGCTACCGTCTGGGTGAGCCTGTCTTTGATGTTAAAGAGTGTCAGATCCGTGGTGTGACATTCTCTGCACCCCTGCGCGTAAAATTACGCCTGGTCATCTACGAGCGCGAAGCGCCGGAAGGGACCGTCAAAGACATTAAAGAACAAGAAGTGTACATGGGTGAAATTCCACTCATGACCGATAACGGTACCTTTGTCATCAATGGTACTGAGCGTGTTATCGTTTCTCAGTTACACCGTAGCCCGGGCGTATTCTTTGACAGCGATAAAGGTAAAACGCATTCTTCCGGTAAGGTACTGTATAACGCACGTATCATCCCTTACCGTGGTTCATGGCTGGACTTCGAGTTCGATCCTAAAGACAACCTGTTTGTCCGTATTGACCGTCGTCGTAAACTGCCAGCGACCATTATTCTGCGTGCACTGAATTACACCACTGAGCAAATCATCGACCTGTTCTTTGATAAAGTGGTTTATGAAATTCGTGACAACAAACTGCAGATGGCGCTGGTTCCTGAGCGTCTGCGCGGCGAAACTGCCTCTTTTGACATCGAGTCAAACGGTACAGTTTATGTCGAAAAAGGTCGCCGTATCACTGCCCGTCATATCCGCCAGCTGGAAAAAGATAATGTCCAGCACATCGAAGTCCCGGTTGAATATATTGCCGGTAAAGTCGTTGCGCGTGATTATATTGACGAGAGCACCGGTGAGCTTATCGTTGCTGCGAACATGGAACTGTCCATGGATCTGCTGGCCAAACTGAGCCAGGCAGGTCATAAGCGCATCGAAACGCTGTTCACAAACGATCTGGATCACGGTCCTTATATCTCTGAAACCCTGCGTGTGGATCCGACCAACGATCGCCTGAGTGCGCTGGTTGAAATCTACCGCATGATGCGTCCTGGTGAGCCACCAACGCGTGAAGCGGCAGAGAACCTGTTTGAGAACCTGTTCTTCTCGGAAGATCGTTATGATCTGTCCGCAGTTGGTCGTATGAAGTTCAACCGTTCATTGCTGCGTGATGAAATCGAAGGTGCAGGTATCCTGAGCCACGACGATATCATCCAGGTAATGAAAAAACTGATCGATATCCGTAACGGTATCGGTGAAGTGGATGACATCGACCACCTGGGTAACCGTCGTATCCGTTCTGTCGGTGAGATGGCTGAGAACCAGTTCCGTGTCGGTCTGGTACGTGTTGAGCGTGCGGTGAAAGAGCGTCTGTCTCTGGGTGATCTTGATACCCTGATGCCTCAGGACATGATCAACGCGAAGCCGATTTCTGCAGCCGTTAAAGAGTTCTTTGGTTCCAGCCAGCTGTCTCAGTTTATGGACCAGAACAACCCACTGTCTGAAATTACGCACAAACGTCGTATTTCTGCACTGGGCCCGGGCGGTCTGACCCGTGAACGCGCAGGCTTTGAAGTTCGAGACGTACACCCGACTCACTACGGTCGTGTTTGTCCTATCGAAACGCCTGAAGGTCCGAACATCGGTCTTATCAACTCACTGTCTGTGTATGCACAGACCAACGAATATGGCTTCCTCGAAACGCCATACCGTCGTGTGGTTGACAGCCAGGTAACTGACGAAATTCATTACCTGTCTGCGATTGAAGAAGGCAACTTCGTTATCGCTCAGGCGAACACCAACCTCGACGACGATGGTCGTTTCGTGGATGACCTGGTGACCTGTCGTAACAAGGGTGAATCGAGCCTGTTCAGCCGTGACCAGGTTGACTACATGGACGTTTCGACCCAGCAGGTTGTTTCTGTCGGTGCGTCACTGATCCCATTCCTGGAACACGATGATGCTAACCGTGCATTGATGGGTGCAAACATGCAACGTCAGGCGGTTCCTACTCTGCGTGCTGATAAGCCGTTAGTAGGTACCGGTATGGAACGCGCGGTCGCAGTCGACTCCGGTGTAACTGCAGTGGCTAAGCGCGGCGGTACGGTTCAGTACGTCGATGCCTCCCGTATCGTTATTAAAGTTAACGAAGACGAGATGTATGCCGGTGAAGCCGGGATCGATATCTATAACCTGACCAAATACACCCGTTCTAACCAGAACACGTGTATCAACCAGATGCCTTGCGTCAATCTGGGTGAGCCGATCGAACGTGGTGATGTCCTGGCAGATGGCCCGTCTACCGATTTAGGTGAACTGGCTCTGGGTCAGAACATGCGCGTGGCATTCATGCCATGGAATGGTTATAACTTCGAAGACTCCATCCTCGTTTCCGAGCGTGTTGTCCAGGAAGACCGTTTCACTACTATCCACATTCAGGAACTGGCTTGTGTGTCCCGTGACACCAAACTGGGGCCGGAAGAGATCACTGCTGATATCCCGAACGTGGGTGAAGCTGCACTCTCTAAACTGGATGAATCCGGTATCGTTTATATCGGTGCTGAAGTGACCGGTGGCGATATCCTGGTCGGTAAAGTCACGCCTAAAGGCGAGACCCAGCTGACGCCGGAAGAAAAACTGCTGCGTGCTATCTTCGGTGAGAAAGCGTCTGACGTTAAAGACTCTTCTCTGCGCGTACCAAACGGTGTTTCCGGTACGGTCATTGATGTTCAGGTCTTCACCCGCGATGGTGTTGAAAAAGATAAACGTGCGCTCGAAATCGAAGAGATGCAGCTGAAGCAGGCGAAGAAAGACCTGACTGAAGAACTGCAGATCCTTGAAGCCGGCCTGTTTACCCGTATCTATACCGTTCTGACGACCGGTGGTGTTGAAGCTGAGAAGCTGGACAAACTGCCACGTGAGCGTTGGCTGGAACTGGGTCTGACTGATGAAGAAAAACAGAATCAGTTAGAGCAGCTGGCTGAACAGTATGACGAACTGAAGCGCGAGTTTGAGAAGAAGCTTGAAGCTAAGCGCCGCAAAATCACCCAGGGCGATGATCTGGCACCAGGTGTGCTGAAAATCGTTAAGGTTTATCTGGCCGTTAAACGTCAGATCCAGCCTGGTGATAAAATGGCTGGTCGTCACGGGAACAAAGGTGTTATCTCTAAGATCAACCCGATCGAAGATATGCCTTACGATGAAAACGGGACTCCTGTTGACATCGTACTGAACCCACTGGGCGTACCATCACGTATGAACATCGGTCAGATTCTGGAAACCCACCTGGGTATGGCTGCAAAAGGTATCGGCGATAAGATCAATGCCATGCTGAAGCAGCAACAGGATGTTGCCCGACTGCGTGAGTTCATTCAGCGCGCTTACGACTTAGGCACTGATGTTCGCCAGAAAGTTGACCTGAACACTTTCTCTGATGACCAGGTATTGCGTCTGGCAGAGAACCTGAAGAAAGGGATGCCAATTGCGACCCCGGTCTTCGATGGTGCTAAAGAAAGTGAAATCAAGGAACTGCTGACCTTAGGCGGTATTCCAACCTCCGGCCAGATTACCTTGTTTGACGGTCGTACCGGTGAGCAGTTTGAGCGTCAGGTAACCGTAGGTTACATGTACATGCTGAAACTGAACCACCTGGTGGATGACAAAATGCATGCGCGTTCTACCGGTTCTTACAGCCTTGTGACTCAGCAGCCGCTGGGTGGTAAAGCTCAGTTCGGTGGTCAGCGTTTCGGGGAGATGGAAGTATGGGCACTGGAAGCATACGGTGCGGCATACACCCTGCAGGAAATGCTGACGGTGAAATCTGATGACGTGAACGGCCGTACGAAGATGTATAAAAACATCGTCGACGGAAACCATCAGATGGAACCAGGCATGCCGGAATCCTTCAACGTACTGTTGAAAGAGATCCGCTCGCTGGGTATCAACATCGAGCTGGAAGACGAGTAAGCACTCGTATTAGTACTGGTTACAGGGTGTCCGGAATGTCCGGATGCCCTTAGAAGTCTCACTCCGACGGGAGCAAATCCGTGAAAGACTTACTTAAGTTTCTAAAAGCGCAAACTAAAACCGAAGAGTTTGATGCGATCAAGATTGCTCTGGCCTCGCCAGACATGATCCGTTCCTGGTCTTTCGGTGAAGTTAAGAAGCCAGAAACCATTAACTACCGTACCTTTAAGCCGGAACGTGATGGTCTGTTCTGTGCGCGTATTTTTGGTCCGGTAAAAGACTATGAGTGCCTGTGCGGTAAGTACAAGCGCCTGAAGCACCGTGGTGTTATCTGTGAGAAGTGTGGCGTAGAAGTTACCCAGACTAAAGTTCGTCGTGAACGTATGGGTCACATCGAGCTGGCATCTCCTACAGCACACATCTGGTTCCTGAAATCACTGCCGTCCCGTATTGGTCTGTTATTAGACATGCCACTGCGTGATATCGAACGTGTGCTTTATTTCGAATCTTATGTCGTTATTGAAGGCGGCATGACCAACCTCGAAAAGCGTCAGATCCTGACTGAAGAGCAGTATCTGGATGCGTTAGAAGAGTTTGGTGATGAATTCGACGCGAAAATGGGTGCGGAAGCCGTTCAGGCCCTGCTGAAAGGCATGGATCTGGAACAGGAATGCGAGCAGCTGCGTGAAGAGCTGAACGAAACCAATTCCGAAACCAAGCGTAAGAAGCTGACCAAGCGTATTAAGCTGCTGGAAGCTTTCGTTCAGTCTGGTAACAAACCAGAATGGATGATCCTGACAGTACTGCCAGTATTGCCACCGGACCTGCGTCCTCTGGTACCACTGGACGGTGGACGCTTTGCGACGTCAGATCTGAATGATCTGTATCGCCGTGTGATCAACCGTAACAACCGTCTGAAGCGTCTTCTGGATCTGGCTGCACCTGATATCATCGTACGTAACGAAAAACGTATGCTGCAGGAAGCGGTCGATGCTCTGCTGGATAACGGTCGTCGCGGTCGTGCGATCACCGGTTCTAACAAGCGTCCTCTGAAGTCTCTGGCCGACATGATCAAAGGTAAGCAGGGTCGTTTCCGTCAGAACCTGCTGGGTAAACGTGTCGACTACTCTGGTCGTTCCGTTATTACCGTAGGTCCTTACCTGCACCTGCATCAGTGTGGTCTGCCGAAGAAAATGGCACTGGAGCTGTTCAAACCATTTATCTATGGCAAGCTGGAACTGCGTGGCCTGGCGACGACGATCAAAGCCGCTAAGAAAATGGTTGAGCGTGAAGAAGCTGTCGTCTGGGATATCCTGGATGAAGTTATCCGCGAACACCCGGTCCTGCTGAACCGTGCACCAACACTGCACCGTTTAGGTATTCAGGCGTTCGAACCGGTATTGATCGAAGGTAAAGCGATTCAGCTGCACCCGTTAGTCTGTGCTGCCTATAACGCCGACTTCGATGGTGACCAGATGGCGGTACACGTACCGTTGACTCTGGAAGCTCAGCTGGAAGCGCGTGCGCTGATGATGTCGACCAACAACATCCTGTCTCCTGCGAATGGTGAGCCAATCATCGTTCCTTCTCAGGACGTTGTACTGGGTCTGTACTACATGACCCGTGACAAAGTTAACGCCAAAGGTGAAGCCATGGTGCTGACCGGGCCTAAAGAAGCGGAACGTGTGTACCGCGCAGGTCTGGCTGAGCTCCACGCTCGTGTAAAAGTGCGTATTACTGAATACAGCAAAAACGAGCAGGGCGAATTTATTCCGCAGACCAGCCTGGTCGATACGACTATCGGTCGTGCCATTCTGTGGATGATCGTACCTAAGGGTCTGCCGTACTCGATCATCAACCAGGCACTGGGCAAGAAAGCAATCTCTAAGATGCTGAATACCTGTTACCGTATCCTGGGTCTGAAGCCGACGGTTATCTTTGCTGACCAGACCATGTATACCGGTTTTGCCTATGCAGCCCGTTCAGGTGCCTCTGTCGGTATCGATGATATGGTTATCCCGGCCAAAAAAGCCGAGATCATTACCGAAGCCGAAGCGGAAGTTGCTGAAATTCAGGAACAGTTCCAGTCAGGTCTGGTGACCGCCGGTGAACGTTACAACAAAGTCATCGATATCTGGGCTGCGGCTAACGAACGTGTCTCCAAAGCGATGATGGAAAACCTGCAAACTGAAACTGTGATTAACCGTCATGGTGAAGAAGAGCAGCAGGTTTCCTTTAACAGCATCTATATGATGGCCGACTCCGGTGCTCGTGGTTCTGCTGCGCAGATCCGTCAGCTGGCAGGTATGCGTGGTCTGATGGCTAAGCCGGATGGCTCCATCATCGAAACGCCAATCACCGCGAACTTCCGTGAAGGTCTGAACGTACTTCAGTACTTCATCTCGACCCACGGTGCTCGTAAAGGTCTGGCGGATACCGCACTGAAAACAGCGAACTCCGGTTATCTGACGCGTCGTCTGGTTGACGTTGCACAGGATCTGGTCGTTACCGAAGATGATTGTGGTACCCACGAAGGTATCATGATGACTCCGGTCATCGAAGGTGGTGATGTTAAAGAGCCACTGCGTGAACGTGTTCTGGGCCGTGTAACGGCGGAAGATGTACTGAAACCAGGTTCTGCAGATATTCTGGTCGCACGTAACACCCTGCTGGATGAGCACTGGTGTGACGTTCTGGAACAGAACTCTGTCGACAGCGTAAAAGTACGTTCTGTGGTTGGTTGTGCGACTGACTTTGGTGTGTGTGCTCACTGTTATGGTCGTGACCTGGCGCGTGGACATATCATCAACAAAGGTGAAGCTGTCGGTGTTATCGCAGCACAGTCCATCGGTGAACCTGGTACACAGCTGACGATGCGTACGTTCCACATCGGTGGTGCGGCATCCCGTGCGGCTGCTGAATCCAGCATTCAGGTGAAGAACAAAGGTACCATCAAGCTTATCAACGCGAAGTCAGTAACAAACTCAGCAGGCAAGCTGGTTATTACTTCACGTAACGTTGAACTGAAGATGATCGATGAATTCGGTCGTACGAAAGAAAGCTATAAAGTGCCTTATGGTTCCGTGATGGCCAAAGGTGATGGCGAGCAGGCGAATGCCGGCGAAACCGTTGCTAACTGGGATCCGCACACCATGCCGGTAATCACCGAAGTGAACGGTTACGTACGCTTTGTCGATATGAACGATGGCCAGACAATCACCCGTCAGACGGATGAACTGACCGGTCTGTCTTCTATCGTGGTGATGGATACTGCTGAACGTACCTCCGGTGGTAAAGATCTGCGTCCGGCACTGAAAGTGGTCGATGCCAATGGTGATGATGTTATGTTACCAGGTACCGATATGCCGGCTCAGTACTTCCTGCCAGGTAATGCGATTGTCCAGCTGGAAGATGGTGTAAAAATCAGCTCCGGTGATACCCTGGCGCGTGTTCCTCAGGAATCCGGCGGTACTAAAGATATTACCGGTGGTCTGCCACGTGTTGCTGACCTGTTCGAAGCCCGTCGTCCGAAAGAGCCGGCGATTCTGGCAGAAATCAGCGGTATTATTTCCTTCGGGAAAGAGACCAAAGGCAAACGTCGCCTGGTGATCACACCGGTTGACGGTAGCGAACCTTACGAAGAGATGATCCCTAAATGGCGTCAGCTGAACGTATTCGAAGGTGAGCGCGTAGAACGTGGTGATGTGGTTTCCGATGGTCCTGAATCTCCGCACGACATTCTGCGTCTGCGTGGCGTTCATGCGGTAACCCGTTACATCGTTAACGAAGTTCAGGACGTTTACCGTCTGCAGGGCGTTAAGATTAACGATAAACACATCGAAGTTATCGTTCGTCAGATGCTGCGTAAAGCGACCATTGCTTCTGCCGGAAGCTCTGAGTTCCTGGAAGGTGAACAGGCTGAAGTATCACGCGTGATGATTGCTAACCGTGAACTGGAAGCGAACGGTAAAGTCCCTGCGACTTTCGCCCGTGACCTGCTGGGTATCACTAAAGCATCTCTGGCAACCGAATCGTTTATTTCTGCAGCATCCTTCCAGGAGACTACCCGTGTCCTGACTGAAGCCGCTGTTGCCGGTAAACGTGACGAACTGCGCGGTCTGAAAGAGAACGTTATCGTGGGTCGTCTGATTCCTGCCGGTACCGGTTATGCATACCATCAGGATCGTATGCGTCGCCGTCACGCGGGTGAGGCTCCGGTAGTTCCTCAGGTGACTGCAGATGAAGCTTCTGCAAGCCTGGCTGAACTGCTGAATGCCGGCCTCGGTGGTAACGACGAGTAAGGCAGTACTTTAATCGTGTAATAAACCCTGCTTCGGCAGGGTTTTTTTATATCGGGAGAGATCGGAAAAGGAACAGTACATGAAAAGATGTTGTCTGCCTGCCATCTTATTCTCAATGCTGGTGGTGACCTCCGGGGTTCGTGCGTCAGAGCCGGTACAACGGATGTTCCAGGACTGGCAGGTCACATGTAATAACCTCAATGATTGTGATATCCGCAATGTCGATGAAAATATGCGGGTAGTGATCCGGCATGAAGCGGGTCCCCGGGGAGCAGTATCCCTGGACCTGATGGGTTTTGATATTGATAAGCCGTCAGGGATCTGGCTGGATGGTAAGCTCTGGAATAATTCTCTGACACCGGTTTATGCGGACAATAAACATGATTATGCCGGCTATCACACGACATCCTTACAGGCCGTACAGGCGTTTGCTGAGGCCGCGGGAAATGCCGGACGCATCGCGCTGACACCTGATGAAGATGACGATACCGGTTCGCTGAAAGGATTGAATACCTCTTTACATTTTGCCGATGAAATTCAGGGACGGCTGAATAATCGTACCGCTTTTATACGTACCGGTAACGGGATCCCTGCACAGGTCCCTTTGCGTTATGCTTTTGAGATCCCTGCGACAAAAATTCCGGCTATTTTTCCGGTCGGTGACGGTAATGCACTGATCAATGAAGTTCTCCAGACTCAGCAGGACGTGCTGGATGATGAAGAATGCTCTCCGGATGCCGACGATATCACCCGTAGTCAGGTGAAGCCTCTGGATAAAAAACATGTGCTGGTCATGATCAACTGCGTCACGGGGGCGTATCAGTCTTCAGGGATCGTTTTTATCGTTCCGCGGGCACACCCGGATCAAGCCAAAGAAGTGGAACTGACGCTGCCACTAAAAGACGATCAAGGCGATCCTCAGACGATCACCTGGTTTACGGATGTCAGCTATGATCCTAAAACGGCCTTACTGACGTATATTGCACGCGGCCATGGCGTGTCAGATTGCGGTGAAAGTGGTACCTGGCGGTATGATGGCCATGTGTTCCAACTGATGAGCTATCATAATCAGCCGACCTGTGACGGAGGAGAACCGGGACACTGGCCTTCTGTCTGGCTGACGCCGGGATTTAAAGAATAGTGTGAAGAATACGGGCGCCATGGCGCCCGCCGTGTTCAGGCACTCTCTCTGCCGAATCCATACTCCCAGTCTTTCCATACCGCCTGAAGCCCGGCCCGCTGCAGAGCAGCGGCCACGACCTCAGGACGTCGGTGATCATCCGGAGAGAACTGTTCCAGCGCATCGGTGTCACTGGCATACCCGCCGGGAGTGGTCTTCGAAAAGGCACTGGCGGTAGTCACCGTGATCGGTATGGCATGGTCACGGAAGACAGGGGATTCCCGGGTAGAGAGGGAAATATCCGTTTGTGGTGAAAACAGGCGGAAAGCGCACATCGTCTGAAGTAACTGACGTTCGCTCATCTGCGATGCCGGGGAGATCCCTCCTGCACAGGGACGTAACCGTGGAAATGCCACCGAGAACCGCGATCGCCAGTAATTTTTTTGCAGCCAGTTAAGGTGTTCTCCCATCATCAGACAATCGGTACGCCAGTGTCCTGAAAGGCCGGCCAGTACGCCAAGCCCTATTTTATCAATACCGGCGCGGCCCAGTCGTTCCGGTGTCTGAAGGCGAAACAGAAAATCCTGTTTATTGCCCCGCAGATGATGTGTTGCATAGCAGGACGCATGATAGGTTTCCTGATAGACCAGCACGCCGTCCAGCCCCAACTGCCGTAACTCGCGGTACTCCTGCTCCTGTAAAGGCTGAACCTCCATCATCAGTGAACTGAATCGCCGGCGGATATCCGGGAGATGCTGCCGGAAATAGTCCATCCCGACTTTAGTCTGATGTTCCCCTGTCACCAGCAGCACCTGGTTAAAGCCCAGCTGCCGTAACGCATCACACTCCAGGCCAATCTCACGGCTATCCAGCGTCTTACGGCGGATACGGTTACTCATTGAAAAACCGCAGTAAGTACAATCATTGGCACACAGGTTAGACAAATACAGCGGCGCAAAAAAATTCACGGTATTACCAAAACGCTGGCGGGTTAACTGCAGAGCTTTTTCTGCCAGCGGCTCCAGATACTGTTCAGCCGCGGGTGAAAGCAAGGCCATCAGTCCGGTGATCCCGGGCTGATGACAGGTTAATGCCCGTTCAACATCCGCCGGGCGCTGACTGTCAATCTGCAAACGTAATGCGTTCTGGTCCAGCGTTTGCCAGTAGTCGGCGAAATCAGACATGGGCCGCTGCCTCCGTGTTGTCTGTATCCAGGAATGCGGTCAACGGGCTACTGGCCTTCGCCTGTGTGCTGGTGGCGGCCTGTCCCCCGGACAGATAACCTGCCTCAATGGCCAGAGCGAAAGCCCGCGCCGCAGAAACCGGATCGCTGGCCGTCGCAATGGCGGTATTCACCAGCACGGCATCGGCACCATATTCCATCGCTTCACAGGCATCTGAAGGCACGCCGATACCGGCATCGATAATGACCGGAACGGTGGCCTGCTCGATAATGATGTGCAAAAAATCGCGGCTCAGCAGGCCCCGGTTACTGCCGATAGGTGCGCCGAGCGGCATGACCGCTGCACAGCCTGCCTCTGCGAGTCGTTTACATAACACAGGGTCCGCACCACAATAAGGTAAAACAGTAAACCCTTCACGGACCAGCTGCTCAGCCGCTTTCAGTGTTTCTATCGGATCAGGTAACAGGTAACGGCTGTCCGGATGGATTTCAAGTTTGACCCAGTGTGTCCCCAGGGCTTCCCTGGCCAGCCGGGCGGCGAACACCGCTTCACCGGCCGTTTTGGCGCCGGAGGTATTCGGCAGCAACATCACGCCCGAACGCCGCAGGGGTTCAAGGATGGCATCGCTGTGGTCACCGAAATCGATCCGTTTCATCGCCAGGGTCGCCAGCTGTGAGCCGGAGGCGCGAAGCGCGGCCAGCATTAGTTCCGGTGAAGCAAACTTACCGGTCCCGGTCAGCAGCCGGGAACTGAATGTTTTATCCGCTATTTTCAACATAATTAACCTCCTGCGATGACCTGAAATATCACGACATCATCATTTTCCTGCAAGCGGTAGTCAGACCATTCACTGGCCGGAATGATGCGCTCATTCACGGCGAGGGCGGTTCCCTGTACCGTCACCGATAGAGTGTTCAGTAACCGGCTCACCGGGCAGGAAGGTTCCACAGAAATGACGTTATCGTTCACTTTAATTTCCATGACGGGCTCCACAAATCGGGCAGTTTCTCTCCGGGGTGAGCTGCAGCTTACGCCACTGCAATACCAGGCCATCAAACAGTATCAGCTGACCTGCCAGGGAATTCCGTCCTGAGCAGATCCACTTTATGGCCTCCAGGGCTTGTAAGCTGCCCATCACCCCGGTAACCGGTCCTGCGATACCGCTATTGCGGCAGTTACGTTCGGGTTCACGGGAGTCGGGCCACAGACACTGGTAACATCCGTGCTGCCAGGGGGGTGTCAGCACCAGTAATTGTCCGTGAAAACCGACCGCACTGGCGGTGATCAGTGGAAGGTTGCGGCTGAAGCACCAGGCATTGAGCCAGTGGCGGGTCGACAGGTTATCCGAACAATCAAGCACCAGTGTCGGCCGGACAGGCAGTTCCTCCCCGGCAGAAAGAGGAATGCGGGTAGTGATTGCATGGAGTGTGATGGATGGGTTTAAGGCGCGAAGTGCCGCCGCGGCCAGTTCTGCTTTATTGCTACCGGTATCTGATGAGCGGTAGAGGATCTGCCGTTGCAGATTGCTGATATGCAGATCATCATCATCAGCCAGCAGCAGTGTACCGGCCCCCGCCGCCGCGAGATATAACGCGGCGGGTGAGCCCAGCCCCCCCAGCCCGACAATAAGAATACGGGCGTCACTCAGCTTCTGCTGACCTTCCGGCCCGATCTCTTCCAGTAACAGTTGCCGGCTGTAGCGCATAAAACTTTTATCATCCAGCATCTGCGGTTACCTCCCGGGCATCACTGACTTTCTGTTGTAACTGCCGTACCGCCTCCCGCCAGTCTGCAGCCCGGGTAATAGCGCTGACCACGGCGATACTGCCGACGCCGGTTGCCAGCACCTCACCGGCTCTGTCCAGCGAAATCCCGCCAATCGCCACGGTAGGGATCCCGGAAAGCCTGAGGACATGGCGACGCAGGTTGGTCAGGCCCTGAGGGGAGGTGGGCATTTCTTTCGTGGTGGTGGGGAAAATATGCCCCAGCGCGATATAGGAAGGGTGAAGCGGTAATACCCTGTCAATTTCGGCCGTATTATGGGTAGAGACGCCCAGACGAAGCCCTGCCTGATGGATGGCAGATAAACCGGCGGTCTGCAGATCTTCCTGACCGAGATGAACGCCATAAGCCCTGTGTTTTATGGCCAGTTGCCATTCATCATTAATAAATAACCGGGCCCCGAACTCGCGGGCAAGACGGATACTGTCGATGATGGCCTGTTCTTTCTCTGCAGCACTGCCTTGTTTCATTCTTAGCTGCAGGGTCATCACCCCGGCATTCAGCAGGTTTTCTATCCACTCTCTACTATCGACGATGGCATACAAACCACAATACCGGGGGACGGGAGGAAATCGCTGAGTCATGCCTTGGCTCCTCTCCGGGCAGGGAGGACCGGGGTATAAATCTCGCTGCCTTTTTCCCGGAAGCGCCGGGACATCTCCAGCATACCCTCATCGATCACGACCTCCGTGGCCGGGTTTTTACTGGCAAAGTCACGGACTTCCTGGCTTATCTTCATGGAACAGAACTTTGGTCCGCACATCGAACAGAAATGGGCGACTTTTCCGGATTCCTGCGGCAGCGTCTGATCGTGATAACTGCGGGCGGTTTCGGGATCCAGCGCCAGGTGGAACTGGTCTTCCCAGCGAAACTCAAACCGTGCTTTAGACATCGCGTTATCACGAATTTGTGCGCCGGGATGTCCTTTTGCCAGGTCCGCGGCGTGGGCGGCAATTTTGTAGGCAATCAGCCCTTGTTTAACATCTTCTTTATCCGGCAGACCGAGATGTTCTTTCGGGGTGACGTAACACAGCATGGCACAGCCGAACCAGCCTATCATGGCGGCGCCGATCCCGGAGGTGAAGTGATCATAGCCCGGGGCGATATCGGTGGTCAGTGGTCCCAGGGTATAAAACGGGGCTTCGTGGCAATGTTCCAGCTGTTCGGTCATATTGCGTTGGATCATATGCATCGGCACGTGTCCCGGGCCTTCAATCATCACCTGAACATCGTATTCGTGGGCAACTTTTGTCAGTTCCCCCAGCGTATGCAGTTCCGCAAATTGTGCTTCATCATTCGCATCCTGAATAGACCCGGGGCGCAGCCCGTCACCCAGTGACAGTGCAATATCGTAGCTGGCACAAATCTCACAAATCTCACGAAAATGCCGGTACAGGAAGTTCTCCTGATGATGTGAGAGACACCACTTCGCCATAATGGAGCCGCCGCGGGAAACAATCCCCGTCAGCCGTTTGGCGGTCATCGGCACATAGCGAAGCAATACGCCGGCGTGGATAGTGAAATAATCAACGCCCTGTTCGGCCTGTTCCAGTAATGTGTCGCGGAACACGGACCAGTTTAAATCTTCCGCGACACCATTCACTTTTTCGAGTGCCTGATAAATGGGGACCGTGCCGACAGGGATCGGGCTGTTCCGCAGGATCCATTCACGTGTTTCGTGAATATTTCGCCCGGTAGAGAGGTCCATCAGGGTATCTGCGCCCCAGCGGGTCGCCCAGACCAGTTTTTCGACTTCTTCCTCGATAGAGGATGTCACGGCAGAATTACCAATATTGGCATTAATTTTTACCAGAAAATTCCGGCCGATAATCATCGGTTCAGATTCCGGATGATTAATATTCGCGGGAATAATCGCCCGCCCGGCGGCCACTTCCTGGCGGACAAATTCAGGAGTAATGGATGCCGGAAGAGGGTCAAAAAAATGCTTGCCGGGGTGCTGCTGAAGGAGTTCCGGGCGGGTGATCTGTTCCCTTCCCATATTTTCCCGCAATGCGATAAATTCCATTTCCGGGGTGATAATCCCCTGACGCGCATAATGCAGTTGCGTCACACAACGGCCTTTTTTCGCCTTACGGGGTTTCGGAAGATGCTGAAAACGTAATGAGTCCAGGCTTTCATCCGCCAGTCGTTGCCGGGTATAGGAGGAGCTGGTGGAAGGGAGGGGCTCAGAGTCCTGTCGTTCATCAATCCAGAGCTGGCGGAGCTTACGGATACCCTGATGGATATCCGGAACCGTGGTGTTATCGCCGAAAGGGCCGGAAGTGTCATAGACAGGGATGGGCTCATTTTCTTCCATGACCGGGTTGTCCGGTGTTCCCCCGATCTGTGTCGGGCTGAGCAGGATGGCACGCACAGGCACCCGGATATCCGGCCGGGACCCGGTGATCCACCGGCGTTCCGAGGCCGGGAAAAACTCACTGCTCAGGGAATTGATGAAGTTTTTTGCTTGTTCGCGTTTTTCACGCCGTGATAATGGTTCAGACATAGCTCTATTTCCTGTAAAAAAAGAAATACGCTTGTCCGGAGTCCGGAAGGAGTGACAGATTGATCCTGCCCTGACGGCAGTTTCAGACTGGACTGTACTCTTGTTCCCTTCGCAGGTACTAACCTGATCAGGTTCCGCGGATCCCGAATTAACGGTCTCAGCCCCGGGGGGCACTCCGACAAGATATCAGGCCTCCGCAGTCAGTACGTCATGACGGAGGCTGTGAAAATTCACATGAGTCAGCATAGAGTGCTTCATCATGAAGTACAAGTCCCTGCTCAACGTAAGGGCGGAACGCCCTGATACCGCACAATTTAAAAAATATATCCCCCGGGAATTCAGCGACATTCAGTGTGCGGGTGCTACTATGAGTCCATGCTCTGAAATTGCCGTGAATCATCAATAAAAATTAAGGTAATGATGTGATGGAACGTGAAATCACCCGGAATGACCGGGGGTGGTGGGTCATTAGTCAGCAAAACAAGCTGTGGCTGCCACAAGGGACACTCCCGCACGGAAGCGCAGAAGAGTTTGCATTGATAGGTTGCCTCGCATTGCAGACAGGAGAGTGGCAGGGGGAACCGGTATGGCTGGTGCGTGAAACCCGCGCTCAGGAGATGGTGTCATTAAGACAATTACTGGGTGAAGAGAGCGGTTTGTTCCGTATGGCCGGACGTGCGGTCCAGTTGTCAGAATTTTACAGGTCACACCGGTATTGTGGTTACTGCGGGTCGGAAATGCACCTTAGCCGCAGCGAATTTGCCTGTCTGTGTGGCCGTTGTCATGAACGGTATTATCCGCAAATTGCACCCTGCATCATTGTCGCCATTCGCCGGCAGGATAAAATCCTGTTAGCAAACCATGTCCGCAGCCGCAACGGCGTCTATACCGCACTGGCAGGCTTTACTGAAGTGGGTGAAACGCTGGAGCAGACGGTGGCCCGGGAGGTGATGGAAGAGAGTAATATCAGGGTTAAAAACCTGCGTTATGTCGCTTCACAGCCCTGGCCTTTTCCTCAGTCACTGATGATGGCCTTCCTGGCAGATTACGACAGTGGCGAACTGCGTATTGACCCTAAAGAACTGCAGGATGCCGGCTGGTATCGTTATGATGCGCTGCCTTTGCTCCCCCCTCCGGGAACCATTGCCCGACGCCTGATTGAAGACACTATTGCGCTTTGCCGTAGTGAAAATGAATAACTGACCTGTGAAGACCCGGGGGCTGGTTAAAACACAGAGAAGTTTGTGTATATACTATGCACCTGACTTCGAGAGAGCCTGATTATGAGTGAATTAAAAAACGACCGTTATCTGCGCGCGTTACTGCGTCAGCCTACGGATGTGACGCCGGTATGGATGATGCGTCAGGCAGGGCGCTATTTACCTGAATATAAAGCGACACGCGCAGAGGCCGGAGACTTCATGTCACTGTGCAAAAATGCTGAGCTGGCCTGTGAAGTGACACTGCAGCCACTTCGTCGTTATCCCCTGGATGCTGCCATCCTTTTTTCCGATATTCTGACTATCCCCGATGCGATGGGGTTAGGTTTGTATTTCGAAACGGGCGAAGGACCACGTTTTTCTTCACCCATCACTTGCGCTGCCGATGTTAAAAAATTACCTGTCCCGGATCCGGAGCAGGAACTGCAGTATGTGATGAACGCTGTGCGGACCATCCGTAAAAACCTGCAAGGTGAAGTTCCGCTGATTGGTTTCTCCGGTAGTCCATGGACGCTGGCGACTTATATGGTGGAAGGGGGGAGCAGCAAGGCCTTCACTAAAATCAAGAAAATGATGTACAGCGACCCGTCCATATTACATGCGATGCTGGATAAGCTGGCTGAAAGCGTCATCCTGTATCTGAATGCCCAGATCCGCGCCGGTGCACAATCGGTCATGATTTTCGATACCTGGGGCGGAGTATTAACCGGCCGCGACTACCGTAACTTCTCGCTGTATTACATGCATAAAATTGTCGACGGATTATTGCACGAGAATGAAGGTCGTCGTGTCCCTGTGACTCTGTTCACTAAGGGCGGAGGCCAGTGGCTCGAACAGATAGCCGATACCGGCTGTGATGCCATTGGTCTGGACTGGACCACCGATATTGGTCATGCCCGTGAGCGGGTGGGGCACCGTGTTGCTCTGCAGGGAAATATGGATCCATCCGTACTCTATGGCTCGCCTGCACGTATAGAGCAGGAAGTCTCTTCCATCCTGGAAGGGTTCGGTCAGGGCGACGGACATGTCTTTAACCTGGGACACGGCATCCATCAGGATGTTCCCCCGGAACATGCCGGTGCATTTGTTGAGGCAGTTCACCGTCTTTCTGCGGCTTACCACAAATAATCATGGCTGACTTCGCGTTACTGAAAGCAGAACAGCAATTGCTGGCCGCACAGGTGGTACGCGAAGGCCTGAGCCCTGACTTTGTCCCCCGGTTTATTGCCGGGGGAGATACCGGTTTTGAAGATAACGGTACTGTGGCCCGGGCGGCGATTGTGATTTTGCATTGGCCGTCGCTGGAGATGGCAGAGCATCGCGTTGCCCGCGTCCCCGTGACGTTGCCTTATGTTCCGGGTTACCTCTCTTTTCGTGAATGTCCCGCGTTACTGGCTGCCTGGCAGCAACTCACGTACCGCCCGGAGTTAATGTTTATTGATGGACATGGCGTTGCCCATCCACGTGGATTAGGCATAGCCAGTCATTTTGGGGTGACCGTCGATATTCCGGTGATAGGTGTGGCTAAACGACGTTTATGTGGTGATTATCAGGTGCCGTCTGCCACCCCCGGGGACTGCCAGCCTTTAATCTATCAGCAGCAGACAGGCTGGGTATTACGCAGTAAAGTCCGGTGTAATCCATTATTCATTTCGGCCGGACACCGTGTGAGCGATGATATGGCATTGTACTGGACCCGCCAGTGTCTGCGTGGTTACCGTTTACCTGAACCTACCCGTCTGGCGGATGCCGTCGCATCTCAACGAAAGGGCTTCCGGCGTTATCTGAACAGACAATAACGCTGTGAAAAGATCGCTTTTGCGTTACACTTTCGGCAGCTAATTGATAACGAGTACCCGTCATGTTACGTAACCCAATCCATTTACGCCTGGAAAAGCTGGAAAGCTGGAAGCATGTGACTTTCATGGCCTGTCTGTGTGAGCGTATGTATCCGAATTACCAGGCCTTCTGCCAGCAGACTGAGTTTGCTGATGCGCATATCTATCGCCGTATTCTCGACCTGGTCTGGGAAACGCTGGTAGTTAAAGATGCCAAAGTGAATTTTGATTCTCAGCTGGAGAAGCTGGAAGAGGCGATCCCGGATGGTGATGCGTTTGACTTTTATGGTGTCTACCCGGCGATTGATGCCTGTGTGGCCCTGAGTGAACTCCTGCATGCCATGCTGAGTGGCGAAAGCCTCGCGTATGCAATCCAGGTCAGTGAAACCTCTGTGACGACCGTTGCTATGCTGGAAATGACCCAGGCTGGCCGTGAGATGACGGATGAAGAACTGAGAGAAAATCAGGCGGTGATTGATGAATGGGACCTGCAGTGGGAAATATTCAGGTTGCTGGCTGATTGTGAAGAACGTGATTTAGAGCTGATTAAAGGGTTACGTGCTGACCTGCGGGAAGCCGGAATCAGTAACATCGGTATAAGTTTTAACCAGTAAGACGATAAAACGTGACTTCAGACCTGATTTAGCTCACCTGAAGGCTTCACATCCGCCCCCTGTCTGGTCTACATTTGGGGGGCTAAAAATTGTGGCTATCGGTGTGTGCAGGCTGAAGGGTGTCGGAAGATAGGCTTTTCACTCGCACTCGTTGCTTAGCAGGCGATAAATACACTTTAAGGATAACTTATGAACAAGACTCAACTGATTGATGTGATCGCGGAAAAAGCGGACCTGTCTAAAACCCAGGCTAAAACAGCACTGGAATCTACTCTGGCTGCGATCACTGAGTCTCTGAAAGAAGGTGATGCAGTTCAGCTGGTTGGTTTCGGTACTTTTAAAGTCAACCACCGTGCAGAGCGTACCGGTCGTAACCCACAAACGGGTAAAGAGATCAAAATTGCTGCTGCTAACGTGCCTGCGTTCGTTTCCGGCAAAGCTCTGAAAGACGCAGTAAAATAAGCGTTCATCTCAGCTGCACTGATATTTAGTTAACAGAAGAGGTGGTCAGACCGCCTCTTTTGTTTATTTTATCAATGCCGGGGCACTGTTTATTCCGCCAATCGCCCTGACATTACTTCCTCTTTACCCTAATCTGTCCTGCTTATCTCACTGACTGTATTCAGCATTAAGGAGATATGATGTTTTCTTCCGGACGGGGACGTCTCCTGTGCCTGACCCTGCTACTGCTCACCGGATGCCAGTCTGCGCAAAAAATGCCGGCATTTACGGCCTCGGGTTATCTTGCTGACCGGGGTGTGGTCCGTATCTGGCGAAAAAATACGCCGCCGGATATTACTATTCGCACACTTTATAGTCCCTTCGATCGCACAGTGACCGAACAATCTGACTATCATTGGCAAAATGGGCAGTTACTGATGATTAAACGACATCTCAGTGGTACCTCGCCCGATGATGTGACTTTACGATTTGATAATCAGGGGAATGTCAGCTTTATGCAGCGGCAACTCGCCCGTCAGCGTGAAAGCGTAAGTCAGGATGATATCGAACTCTACCGGTTCGATGCGCGACGGTTATTACAAATAAGCGATGGCCTGCAGGCAGGCAGAGTCACCCTGATACAGGGGACCTGGGAGGGCAATAATCGTGTGACGACCTGCCACCATCAGACAATATCGGCAGGTCTGGATGCGTATTCTGTACAGATGATCTCTCGCGAGCAGAGACAATCTGCAGGAGCGCCGATCTATATTGCCTGGTTGCGGGCACCTGAGGGGGTTCAGCTGCTGAAAGCGACCACAGAAAATCTCTGTCTCCAGGCGCCGGCCTCTTCTGATCTCTGAGAACCTTCCGCCAGCAAGGGAATAAAAAAGGCAGACCGGAGTCTGCCTTTTGTGGAGTATTCCCCCGGGTTACTTCTGGCGGTTAATCGCCCGGTAACCAATATCTGTTCGACAGAAGCAACCTTCCCACGAAATGGCTTTTGCCAGTGCATAGGCCTGCTTCTGAGCCGCGGCGATATCATCCCCCAGACCGGTGACACATAACACCCGGCCGCCATTAGTGACAACATCTTCGCCCTGTAAGGTGGTGCCGGCGTGGAAGACTTTGCCGTCAGGCGAGGTGGCTGCCTCCAGACCTGAAATGACATCTCCTTTACGGTATTTTTCAGGGTATCCGCCGGCGGCCAGTACAACACCTAATGCCGGGCGGGGATCCCACTGAGATTCCTGTTGATCCAGCTGCCCGTCACAGGCTGCCAGGCACAATGCGACCAGGTCAGATTGCAGTCGCATCATAATGGGCTGGGTTTCAGGATCGCCGAAACGGCAGTTAAATTCGATCACTTTCGGCCGGCCTTCAGGATCGATCATCAGCCCGGCGTAAAGGAAGCCGGTATAAACATTCCCCTCGGCAGCCATTCCACGCACGGTAGGCCAGATAACTTCGTCCATGGCCCGCTGGTGGACTTCATCAGTGACGACCGGAGCCGGAGAATAGGCACCCATCCCGCCGGTGTTCGGCCCGGTATCCGCATTGCCGACACGTTTATGATCCTGGCTGGTGGCCATAGGCAGGACATGCTCGCCATCAACCATCACGATAAAGCTGGCTTCTTCACCCTGTAAAAATTCTTCGATAACGATACGATGGCCTGCATCACCGAAAGCATTGCCGGCCAGCATATCCCTGACGGCGTCTTCAGCCTCCTGCAGAGTCATCGCCACGATCACGCCTTTACCGGCGGCCAGACCATCCGCTTTAATGACGATAGGCGCACCTTTTTCCCGCAGATAGGCCAGGGCAGGATCAATCTCGGTGAAATTCTGATATTCAGCGGTCGGAATGTTATGGCGTGCCAGGAAATCTTTAGTAAAGGCTTTAGATCCTTCCAGTTGTGCAGCGCCACGGGTCGGGCCAAAAATCTTCAGACCGGCTTCGCGGAAAGCATCGACCACGCCAATGACCAGAGGGGCTTCAGGACCGACAATCGTCAGACCAATATTCTCTTTGCGGGCAAAAGCGAGTAAACCTTCGATATCTGTGGCACTGATATCGACATTATGCAGAGCGGGCTCCAGCGCGGTACCGGCATTGCCCGGGGCGACATAGACTTTACCGGCTAGCGGTGATTGTGCGGCTTTCCATGCCAGCGCGTGTTCACGGCCGCCATTACCAATAATTAAAATGTTCATAATAAATACCCCCGAAAGATTAATGGCGGAAATGACGCATATCGGTAAAGATCATTGCAATACCGTGTTCATTAGCAGCGGCAATGACTTCATCATCACGGATTGAGCCACCAGGCTGGATAACACAGGTGATCCCGACCGCCGCTGCGGCATCGATACCGTCACGGAACGGGAAAAAGGCATCAGAAGCCATCGCTGACCCTTTAACCTCCAGCCCTTCATCACCGGCTTTGATCCCGGCAATCTTCGCTGAATAGACGCGGCTCATCTGGCCGGCGCCGATACCGATGGTCATATTATCGCGGGCATAGACAATGGCGTTGGACTTAACGAACTTTGCCACCTTCCAGCAAAACAGCGCATCGCGTAATTCCTGCGCCGTGGGCTGGCGCTGACTGACTACGCGTAATTGCGACTCGTCAGCCATACCCAGATCACGATCCTGCACCAGTAATCCGCCATTCACGCGTTTGAAATCCAGGCCTGGCTCACGCTGCTGCCATTCACCACAGGTCAGGACACGGACATTCTGCTTAGCCGCAGTGATTTTTAATGCAGCTTCACTGGCTGACGGAGCAATAATGACCTCAACAAACTGACGGCTGATAATCGCCTGTGCAGTGGTTTCATCCAGTTCACGGTTAAATGCGATAATTCCGCCGAAGGCGGACGTCGGGTCGGTCGTATAAGCGCGTTCATAAGCCTGCTGAATATCTTCACCGATAGCCACGCCACAAGGGTTAGCATGCTTAACAATGACACAGGCAGGTTCGGCGAATTCTTTAACACATTCCAGTGCCGCATCGGTATCCGCAATATTATTATAGGAAAGTGCTTTACCCTGTAACTGCTGAGCCGTGGCGACAGAGGCCTCTTTAATATTCTCTTCTATATAGAAAGCCGCATCCTGGTGGCTGTTTTCGCCGTAACGCATATCCTGCTTTTTAACAAAATTCAGGTTTAGCGTACGCGGGAAACGACCGGCCGGAATTTTCTCTTCACTATAATATGCCGGCACACGCTGACCGAAGTAATTCGCGATCATGCTGTCGTAAGCCGCGGTGTGCTCAAAGGCTTTGATCGCCAGGTCGAAACGCGTTTCCAGAGTCAGACTGTTGTCATTATCTTCCAGCTCCCGGATCAGGGCAGGGTAATCATGGCTTTTTACCACGATAGCGACATCTTTATGGTTCTTGGCCGCGGAGCGCACCATGGTCGGGCCACCGATATCGATATTCTCGACGGCATCTTCCAGCGAACATCCTTCACGGGCAACCGTTTCGGCAAAAGGGTAGAGGTTAACGACGACCATATCGATCGGCTCGATCCGGTGTTCCGCCATAATGGCATCATCCTGCCCGCGTCGTCCCAGGATCCCGCCGTGGACTTTAGGGTGCAGTGTTTTCACCCGGCCATCCATCATTTCCGGAAAGCCGGTGTAATCGGATACTTCGGTAACGGGTAAACCCGCGTCAGCCAGTAAACGGGCAGTGCCGCCGGTAGAAAGCAACTCCACACCCCGGGAGGTCAGTGCTTTGGCAAACTCAACAATACCGGTTTTGTCAGAAACACTCAGAAGAGCGCGGCGTACAGGACGACGTTGTTGCATAGTGAAGTAATCCTCTGGATTGGTTTCATATATATAGAAAAGAAGTCATAGAGAAAGTTCTGAAGGCAAATATCGCTGTTATCTGCGTTCAGAAACCTCGCCGGACCCGCTAATTATACGCTGGCATTGTAGCGAAAACGTTTGCGTGATGCCCGGCTAAATTTGGATTTATAGCCCTTTGTGGATAACTTTGTGGGTAACAGCGTATAAATGGCAGATTTGCTGTGTAATGCAGCAAACAGTCTTTTTTGTTGAAATTAGTGGTTGCGCCTTTTCGGGAACTCCCTATAATGCGCAACCACTGAGACGGCAAAGCGCGATGCGCAGCGGCGTGACAGGGACTGAAGCGATTCGGTCCGGGAGAAAAAATCACGAAATAGTGGTTGACTCCTGAGGTGAAAAGCGTAATATACGCCACCTCGCAACAGCAACCTAAACGGTTGAGTTGCAACGCTCTTTAACAATTTATCAGACAATCTGTGTGGGCACTCGCAGGATTGATATCAAACGTCTCCGGACGTAAAAAATATCAAGTCTTAAGAGTGAACACATAATGAAATTCATTATGAGTGTTTTACACTTGAGCATCGCTGAACTCGTTTCAGCAAATCAAACTTTAAATTGAAGAGTTTGATCATGGCTCAGATTGAACGCTGGCGGCAGGCCTAACA
>NZ_BAAAFX010000004.1:0-26267 GCF_039523755.1 Tatumella terrea
TCTAAAGACGAAGGCGGCCGTCATACTCCGTTCTTCAAAGGCTACCGTCCACAGTTCTACTTCCGTACCACAGACGTGACCGGAACCATCGAACTGCCGGAAGGCGTAGAGATGGTAATGCCAGGTGACAACATCAAAATGGTTGTTACCCTGATCCACCCAATCGCGATGGATGACGGTCTGCGTTTCGCAATCCGTGAAGGTGGTCGTACTGTAGGTGCAGGTGTTGTTGCTAAAGTTATCGCTTAATTGCCGATAGTTTAGAAACATCCTGATGAGAAGGGCGCGTAAGCGCCCTTTTTTTATGGCTGCAGACAGAGAACCAAAGCCATAAATGAAAATCCTTATTGTAATGCAAACCATTCTCACCTATGATGGTGCATGAAAAATATACAGTAAGGTCAGGGTTGTAATATGTATGTTTGTTTATGTCATGGCATCAGCGACAAATCTATCCGCGCGGTTATCCGTCAGCATCAGCCATCGTCACTGAAAGAATTACAACGTTTTGTCCCGGTCGGAACACAGTGTGGTAAATGTCTGCGGTCTGCACGACAAATACTGGAGCATGAACAGGACTCAATGGTCATCTATCTCCGTTCCGCCTGACTTCTTTTATCTATAAGAAAACCGCCTGCTTTATAGCCTTTCTGTCTTTTGACTTCCGGGAGCTCCCAACTACTCTGAAAGTAACTGGAAGCGGAGGAAGTACTATGAAAGGCGATAAGAAAGTTATAACTCATCTGAATAAACTTCTCGGTAATGAACTGGTGGCTATCAATCAGTATTTTCTGCATGCCCGTATGTTCCGAAACTGGGGCCTTAGCCGGCTCAATGATATTGAGTATCATGAGTCGATAGATGAAATGAAACATGCTGATAAATACATCGAGCGTATTTTATTTCTGGAAGGTCTCCCTAACCTGCAGGATCTCGGAAAATTACGCATCGGCGAGGATGTGGAAGAAATGCTGCGGTCAGATCTCAGCCTGGAACTTGAAGGTGCGACTGATTTACGTGAAGCCATCGCCCATGCCGATAAAGTCCATGATTATGTGACGCGGGATCTGCTGATAGAAATCCTTGCCGATGAAGAGCACCATATCGACTGGCTGGAAACAGAGCTCGAATTGATTACCCGCGTGGGTATACAGAATTATATTCAGACTCAGATTAAAGAGCAGGCAGCCGGATAGGCAGATTCTGCACCAGAAACCAGCATGCACCCGCTATCGATAAAAAATATCCGAATGGTAGCGGGAGCGAATCCCGGAAACTGGTCATTAATGTTCGCCGGTAAATCAGTTCGCACAACGCATAAGCGGAGGCGATGATGATAACCGGAGCCAGAGACTGCCAGCCATTCCATGCCCCGATAGCCGCCAGCAATTTCATATCCCCTTCACCGATCCCCTCCCTGTACCGGTAGTGACGATACCCCAGGTTAATCACATACAAAAAAAGATACCCGCAACAGACCCCCAATAGCCGTGAGTACAGGTCAGGATAAGTAAAGACCGGAGAAAGCAGTAATCCGGACCACAGGAGAATAAATACCATCCCGTCCGGTAGCAGCATATACCGGCGGTCGGTACTGGCCAGCAGACAGAGCAAGGAATAATTGAGTAAGGCCGCCGCCCATTGGAAAGGGGAAGGAAAGATCGTACTGACCGATAGCCAAAAAAGCCCCGTCAGGATTTCCATATACAGCAGGTGAACGGGCAGAGCCTGCCGGCAATAGCGACAGGCTCCCAGTAATCCGATGAAGCTGATGACGGGAATAAGTTCGAACCAGGCAAGCGGATGGTGACATTGCGTACAGGAAGAGGGTGGTATTACCAGCGCCCGCAGAGAGCAGGGGAGGGACTTACCTGGTAAATAACGGTCAGCCAGGAGTGCGATGAAACTTCCATGGATACTGCCAAGAATAAAGATGAAGAGTAGCAACATACACCTCTTTGCAGACGAGACTCCCGTAAGAGTGCCGCAGGGGGTTGCAGAGGCAAAGCGGGGAAATGACAGTGCGAGTGCCGGGTTCCGGGATGTATCATCGCAGTACAAAACTATCTTCCGGGGCCGGAGAGATGATGCAATAGTATCGGTTAAAAACGAAGCACCCCTTGCCAAGCGCTGAAATATACGTATAATGCGCGGGCTTGCTGAAATTAGCAGCGCGATTCGAGCAGAATCGCAGGCACGCGATTTGCGTCGCCTGACAATACTCCCGATTGGGGAGTTATATGCTGAACGATTACACTCCCCCATCAATCGTAATGGGTGTGAGGAGTAATTATTTTTGTTTATAAAATGTTTGGAGCTCTGGTCTCATGCAGAACCAAAGAATCCGTATCCGTCTTAAAGCGTTTGATCATCGTCTGATCGATCAATCAACCGCGGAAATCGTTGAGACTGCCAAGCGCACTGGTGCGCAGGTTCGTGGTCCAATCCCGCTGCCGACTCGTAAAGAGCGCTTTACCGTTCTGATTTCTCCGCATGTTAACAAAGATGCGCGCGATCAGTACGAAATTCGCACTCACAAACGTCTGGTTGACATCGTCGAGCCAACTGAAAAGACCGTTGATGCTCTGATGCGTCTGGATCTGGCTGCCGGTGTTGATGTGCAGATCAGCCTGGGTTAATCAGGTTACGAGCGATTAAGAGGTTGATACAATGATTGGATTAGTCGGTAAGAAAGTGGGCATGACTCGCATCTTCAATGAAGAAGGCGTATCTATCCCTGTAACCGTAATCGAAGTTGAAGCAAACCGTGTTACCCAGGTCAAAGGTCTGGAGAACGATGGTTACCAGGCTATTCAGGTGACTACCGGCGCTAAAAAAGCAAGCCGTGTAACTAAACCAGAAGCTGGTCATTTTGCTAAAGCTGGCGTTGAAGCTGGCCGTGGCCTGTGGGAATTCCGCACCGAAGGTGAAGAATTTACCGTTGGTCAGAGCATCAGTGTTGATATCTTCGCTGACGTGAAAAAAGTAGACGTAACTGGCACCTCTAAAGGTAAAGGTTTCGCAGGTACCGTTAAGCGCTGGAACTTCCGTACCCAGGACGCAACTCACGGTAACTCCTTGTCACACCGCGTACCGGGTTCTATCGGTCAGAACCAGACTCCGGGCAAAGTGTTCAAAGGCAAGAAAATGGCAGGTCAGCTGGGTAACGAACGTGTGACCGTTCAGAGCCTGGAAGTCGTTCGCGTAGACGCTGAGCGCAACCTGCTGCTGGTTAAAGGTGCAGTTCCCGGTGCTACCGGTAGCGACCTGATTGTAAAACCAGCTGTTAAGGCGTAAGGGGATAGCAATGGAATTAGTATTGAAAGACGCGCAGAGCGCGCTGACTGTTTCCGAAACTACCTTCGGTCGTGATTTTAACGAAGCGCTGGTACACCAGGTTGTTGTCGCTTACGCAGCAGGCGCCCGTCAGGGTACCCGTGGTCAGAAGACCCGCGCTGAAGTTACTGGCTCTGGTAAAAAACCATGGCGCCAGAAAGGCACCGGCCGCGCACGTGCAGGTTCTGTTAAGAGCCCAATCTGGCGTTCAGGTGGTGTGACTTTTGCTGCTAAGACTCAAGATCACAGTCAGAAAGTTAACAAAAAGATGTACCGCGGAGCGCTGAAAAGCATTCTGTCTGAACTGGTACGTCAGGAACGTTTGATCGTTGTCGAACAGTTCTCTGTAGAAGCGCCTAAAACTAAGCTGCTGGCACAGAAACTGAAAGACATGGCTCTGGAAGATGTACTGATCGTCACCGGTGAACTGGATGAGAATCTGTTCCTGGCAGCACGTAACCTGTTCAAGGTTGACGTACGTGATGCAGCAGGCATTGACCCAGTTAGCCTGATCGCCTTCGACAAAGTCGTTATGACTGCTGATGCAGTTAAGCAAGTTGAGGAGATGCTGGCATGATCCGTGAAGAACGTCTGCTGAAAGTCGTGCGCGCGCCGCACGTATCTGAAAAAGCGTCTACTGCGATGGAAAAAACAAATACCATCGTTCTCAAAGTTGCAAAAGACGCAACCAAAGCAGAGATCGTTGCTGCCGTAGAAAAGCTGTTCGAAGTTGAAGTTAAAGACGTAAACACCCTGGTTGTTAAAGGGAAAGTTAAGCGTCACGGACAGCGTATTGGTCGTCGTAGCGACTGGAAAAAAGCTTACGTCACCCTGAAAGAAGGCCAGAATCTGGACTTCGTCGGCGGCGCAGAGTAAGTCGGAGGAGAGAAACAATGGCAATTGTTAAATGTAAACCGACATCTCCGGGTCGTCGCCATGTAGTTAAAGTGGTGAACCCTGAGCTGCACAAGGGCAAACCTTTTGCTCCGCTGCTGGAAAAAAACAGCAAAAGCGGTGGCCGTAATAATAACGGTCGTATCACTACCCGTCATATCGGTGGTGGTCACAAGCAGGCTTACCGTATTATTGACTTCAAACGCAATAAAGATGGTATCCCGGCTGTCGTTGAACGTCTTGAGTACGATCCGAACCGCTCTGCGAACATCGCACTGGTTCTGTACAAAGACGGTGAACGCCGTTATATCCTGGCCCCTAAAGGTCTGAAAGCTGGCGACCAGATCCAATCTGGTAGTGATGCTGCGATTAAAGCAGGTAACACCCTGCCGATGCGCAATATCCCGGTCGGTTCAACTGTACACAACGTAGAAATGAAACCAGGTAAAGGCGGTCAGATTGCTCGCTCTGCTGGTACTTACGTGCAGATCGTTGCGCGTGATGGTTCCTACGTAACCCTGCGTCTGCGTTCAGGTGAAATGCGTAAAGTCGAAGCTGACTGCCGCGCAACACTGGGCGAAGTCGGTAACGCTGAGCATATGCTGCGCGTTCTGGGTAAAGCAGGTGCAACTCGCTGGCGTGGTGTTCGTCCTACCGTTCGCGGTACTGCGATGAACCCAGTCGATCACCCGCACGGTGGTGGTGAAGGTCGTAACTTTGGTAAGCACCCGGTTACTCCGTGGGGCGTTCAGACCAAAGGTAAGAAGACCCGCAGCAACAAGCGTACTGATAAATTTATCGTACGTCGCCGTAGCAAATAATTTTAGAGGATAAACCATGCCACGTTCTCTCAAGAAAGGTCCTTTTATTGACCTGCACTTGCTGAAGAAGGTAGAGAAAGCGGTGGAAAGCGGTGACAAGAAGCCCCTGCGCACCTGGTCCCGTCGTTCAACGATCTTTCCTAACATGATCGGTTTGACCATCGCTGTCCATAATGGTCGTCAGCACGTACCTGTCTTTGTTTCCGACGAAATGGTTGGACACAAGCTGGGTGAATTTGCGCCGACTCGTACTTATCGCGGTCACGCGGCTGATAAAAAAGCCAAGAAGAAATAAGGTAGGAGGAAGAGATGGAAACTATCGCTAAACATCGCCATGCTCGTTCTTCTGCTCAGAAGGTTCGCCTGGTTGCGGATCTTGTACGCGGTAAGAAAGTGTCGCAGGCTCTGGATATCCTGACCTACACCAATAAGAAAGCAGCCTTACTGGTTAAGAAAGTCCTGGAATCTGCCATTGCTAACGCCGAACACAACGATGGCGCTGACATCGACGATCTGAAAGTCACGAAAATTTTCGTCGACGAAGGCCCTAGCATGAAGCGCATTATGCCGCGTGCTAAAGGTCGTGCAGATCGCATCCTGAAGCGCACCAGCCACATTACTGTGGTTGTGTCCGATCGCTGAGACTCTGGAGACTAGCAATGGGTCAGAAAGTACATCCTAATGGTATTCGCCTGGGTATTGTAAAACCCTGGAACTCTACATGGTTCGCAAATACCAACGAATTCGCTGACAACCTGGACAGCGATTTTAAAGTTCGTCAGTATCTGAATAAAGAACTGGCAAAAGCGTCTGTATCTCGCATCGTTATCGAACGTCCAGCGAAAAGCATCCGTGTGACTATTCACACTGCTCGCCCTGGTATCGTTATCGGTAAGAAAGGTGAAGACGTAGAAAAACTGCGTAATGTCGTCGCGAAAATCGCTGGCGTCCCTGCGCAGATCAATATCGCCGAAGTCCGTAAACCGGAACTGGACGCTAAATTGGTTGCTGACAGCATCACTTCACAGCTGGAACGTCGTGTTATGTTCCGTCGTGCTATGAAGCGTGCTGTACAGAACGCAATGCGTCTGGGCGCTAAAGGTATTAAAGTTGAAGTCAGTGGCCGTCTGGGCGGTGCTGAAATCGCGCGTACTGAATGGTACCGTGAAGGTCGCGTTCCATTGCATACTCTGCGTGCGGACATCGACTACAACACCTCTGAAGCGCACACCACTTATGGTGTAATCGGCGTTAAGGTATGGATCTTCAAAGGTGAGATCCTGGGTGGTATGGCTGCTGTTGAACAATCGGAAAAACCGGCTGCTCAACCTAAAAAGCAGCAGCGTAAAGGCCGTAAGTAAGGAGAGTCGCTGATGTTACAACCAAAGCGTACGAAATTCCGTAAAGTGCACAAAGGCCGTAACCGCGGTCTGGCTGCTGGTACGGATATTAGCTTCGGTACTTTCGGTCTGAAAGCTGTTGGCCGTGGTCGTCTGACTGCCCGTCAGATCGAAGCAGCACGTCGTGCTATGACCCGTGCAGTTAAGCGTCAAGGTAAAATCTGGATCCGTGTATTCCCGGACAAACCAATTACCGAGAAGCCGCTTGAAGTTCGTATGGGTAAAGGTAAGGGTAACGTAGAGTATTGGGTTGCCCTAATCCAGCCTGGTAAAGTCCTGTATGAAATGGACGGCGTATCAGAAGAGCTGGCCCGTGAGGCATTCAAGCTGGCAGCAGCAAAACTGCCTATCAAAACCACCTTTGTAACTAAGACGGTGATGTAATGAAAGCAATTGAGCTGCGTGAAAAAAGTGTTGAAGAGCTAAACACTGAGCTGCTTAACCTGTTGCGTGAGCAGTTTAACCTGCGCATGCAAGCAGCATCCGGCCAGCTGCAGCAGACCCATCTGCTGAAGCAGGTTCGTCGTGATGTTGCACGCGTTAAGACTTTACTGACTGAGAAGGCGGGTGCGTAATGACCGATAAAATCCGTACTCTGCAAGGTCGTGTTGTTAGTGACAAAATGCAGAAATCTGCGGTTGTTGCTATCGAACGTTTCGTGAAACACCCGATTTACGGTAAATTCATTAAGCGTACGACTAAGCTGCACATCCATGATGAGAACAACGAATGTGGTATTGGTGACGTGGTAATTATCCGCGAATGCCGTCCACTGTCTAAGACTAAGTCCTGGACACTTGTTCGCATTGTGGAAAAAGCGATTCTGTAATAGAATCACTTTTCTGTGAAAAATAGATGAACGGCTCGTCTGAGCCGTTCATTTTTTCTACCCATCTACGAGAACCGGTGTTATAATGCCGCGCCCTCGATAATGGGGCTTTTAATCGACCTGAAGTTAGGTCCCGAAGTAGTAGTTGACATTAGCGGAGCACTAAAATGATCCAAGAACAGACTATGCTGAACGTCGCCGACAACTCCGGTGCACGTCGCGTAATGTGTATCAAGGTTCTGGGTGGCTCGCACCGTCGCTACGCAGGCGTCGGCGACATTATTAAAGTTACCATCAAGGAAGCAATTCCACGTGGTAAAGTTAAGAAAGGTGACGTCCTGAAGGCGGTAGTGGTGCGCACCAGGAAGGGTGTTCGTCGCCCTGACGGTTCTGTCATTCGCTTCGATGGTAATGCATGCGTTATTTTAAACAATAACAGCGAGCAACCCGTCGGAACGCGTATTTTTGGGCCGGTAACTCGTGAACTTCGTACTGAAAAGTTCATGAAAATTATCTCTCTGGCACCTGAAGTACTCTAAGGAGCGAATCATGGCAGCGAAAATCCGTCTCAACGACGAAGTTATCGTGCTTACCGGTAAAGATAAAGGTAAACGCGGTAAAGTAAAAAATGTTTTGTCTTCTGGCAAAGTCATCATTGAAGGTATCAACCTGGTTAAGAAACATCAGAAGCCGGTCCCGGCCCTGAACCAACCAGGTGGCATCGTTGAAAAAGAAGCTGCTATTCAGGTTTCTAACGTTGCACTTTTCAATGCGGCAACCGGTAAGGCTGACCGTGTAGGCTTTAGATTCGAAGACGGCAAAAAAGTCCGTTTCTTCAAGTCTAACAGCGAAACTATCAAGTAATTTGGAGTAGTACGATGGCGAAACTGCATGATTACTACAAAGACGAAGTAGTTAAGAAACTCATGACTGAGTTTAACTACAATTCAGTCATGCAAGTCCCTCGGGTCGAGAAGATCACCCTGAACATGGGTGTTGGTGAAGCGATCGCTGACAAGAAACTGCTGGACAATGCAGCAGCGGATCTGACAGCAATCTCCGGTCAAAAGCCGTTGATCACCAAAGCACGCAAATCTGTTGCAGGCTTCAAAATCCGTCAGGGCTATCCGATCGGCTGTAAAGTAACTCTGCGCGGCGAGCGTATGTGGGAGTTCCTTGAGCGCCTGATCATCATTGCTGTACCTCGTATCCGTGACTTCCGTGGTTTATCTGCGAAGTCTTTCGACGGTCGTGGTAACTACAGCATGGGTGTCCGTGAGCAGATCATCTTCCCAGAAATCGATTACGATAAAGTCGATCGCGTCCGTGGTTTGGATATTACCATTACCACTACTGCGAAATCTGATGATGAAGGCCGTGCTCTGCTGGCAGCCTTTGACTTCCCGTTCCGCAAGTAAGGTAGGGTTAATTCATGGCTAAGCAATCTATGAAAGCACGCGAAGTTAAGCGTGTAAAATTAGCAGACAAGTTCTTCGCGAAACGCACTGAACTGAAAGCGATCATCTCTGATGTGAACGCTTCTGACGAAGATCGTTGGAATGCTGTTCTTAAGCTTCAGGCTCTGCCGCGTGATTCCAGCCCGTCCCGTCAGCGTAACCGCTGCCGCCAAACTGGCCGTCCACATGGCTATGTAGGTAAGTTCGGGTTGAGCCGCATCAAGTTACGTGAAGCCGCCATGCGCGGTGAAGTACCTGGCTTGAAAAAGGCTAGCTGGTAATTGTCACCAATTGAATCACGGGAGTAAAGACTGATGAGCATGCAAGATCCGATCGCGGATATGCTGACCCGTATCCGTAACGGTCAGACCGCGAACAAAGTTGCGGTCACCATGCCTTCCTCCAAGCTGAAAGTGGCAATTGCCAACGTGCTGAAGGAAGAAGGTTATATTGAAGATTTTAAAATCGAAGGCGACATCAAGCCAGAACTGGAATTAACTCTTAAGTATTTCCAGGGCAAGGCTGTTGTAGAAAGCATTCAGCGTGTAAGCCGTCCAGGTCTGCGTATTTATAAGCGCAAAGACGAACTGCCAAAAATCATGGCAGGGATGGGTATCGCAGTTGTTTCTACTTCTAAAGGTGTTATGACTGATCGTGCAGCGCGCCAGGCTGGTCTTGGCGGCGAAATTATCTGCTACGTAGCTTAATCGGAGGATTCAATGTCTCGTGTTGCTAAAGCACCTGTCGTTATTCCTGCCGGCGTAGAGGTAAAACTCAACGGTCAGGAAATTTCGGTAAAAGGTAAAAACGGCGAGCTGGCTCGTACTATCAATAAAGCTGTTGAAGTTAAGCAGGCTGACAATCAGCTGACTTTCGCTCCACGCGAAGGTTTTGCAGATGGTTGGGCTCAGGCAGGTACGACTCGTGCGCTGCTGAACTCAATGGTTATCGGTGTTACCGAAGGCTTCACCAAGAAGCTGCAGCTGGTTGGTGTTGGTTATCGTGCTGCTGTTAAAGGCAATGCAGTTAATCTGTCACTGGGTTTTTCACACCCGGTTGAACATCAGCTGCCTGCAGGCATCACTGCCGAGTGTCCGACTCAAACTGAAATCGTGCTGAAAGGCGCTGATAAGCAGGTGATCGGCCAGGTTGCAGCTGACTTGCGCGCCTACCGTCGTCCTGAGCCTTATAAAGGCAAGGGTGTCCGTTACGCCGACGAAGTCGTGCGTACCAAAGAGGCTAAGAAGAAGTAAGGTAACACTATGGATAAGAAATCTGCTCGTATCCGTCGTGCGACCCGTGCACGTCGCAAGCTCAAAGAGCTGGGTGCTACTCGCCTGGTGGTACATCGTACCCCGCGTCATATTTACGCACAGGTAATCGCTCCGAACGGTTCCGAAGTTCTGGTTGCTGCTTCTACTGTAGAAAAAGCTATCTCTGAACAACTGAAGTACACTGGAAATAAAGACGCTGCTATTGCTGTTGGTAAAGCAATCGCAGAACGCGCTGTAGAGAAAGGCATCACTGCTGTTTCTTTCGATCGCTCTGGTTTCCAATATCATGGTCGTGTCCAGGCACTGGCAGATGCTGCCCGTGAAGCTGGCCTTCAGTTCTAAGGTAGAGGTCTAGGATGTCACACATCGAGAAACAAGCTGGCGAACTGCAGGAAAAACTGATCGCGGTAAACCGTGTATCTAAAACCGTTAAAGGTGGTCGTATCTTCTCCTTCACAGCTCTGACTGTAGTGGGTGATGGTAACGGTCGCGTTGGTTTTGGTTACGGTAAAGCGCGTGAAGTTCCAGCAGCTATCCAGAAAGCGATGGAAAAAGCCCGTCGCAACATGGTTAATGTCGCGCTGAATAACGGTACCCTGCAGCACCCTGTTAAAGGTGTTCACACAGGTTCCCGCGTATTCATGCAGCCGGCTTCAGAAGGTACTGGTATCATCGCCGGTGGTGCAATGCGCGCCGTTCTGGAAGTCGCCGGAATTCATAACGTACTGGCTAAAACCTATGGTTCTACTAACCCGATCAACGTGGTTCGTGCAACTATTGATGGCCTGAGCAATATGAATTCTCCTGAGATGGTCGCTGCTAAGCGTGGTAAAACCGTCGAAGAAATTCTGGGGTAATTATCATGGCAAAGACTATTAAAATTACTCAAACCCGTAGTGCAATCGGTCGTCTGCCTAAACATAAGGCAACACTGCTTGGCCTGGGTCTGCGTCGCATTGGTCATACTGTAGAACGTGAGGATACTCCTGCGGTTCGCGGTATGGTTAACGCGGTTTCCTACATGGTTAAAGTGGAGGAGTAAGAGATGCGTTTAAATACTCTGTCTCCGGCCGAAGGGTCTAAGCACGCTTCCAAACGTCTGGGTCGTGGTATTGGTTCCGGTCTCGGTAAAACCGGTGGTCGTGGTCACAAAGGTCAGAACTCACGTTCTGGCGGTGGCGTACGTCGCGGTTTCGAGGGTGGCCAGATGCCTTTATACCGTCGTCTGCCAAAATTTGGTTTCACTTCTCGCAAATCAATGGTCACAGCCGAAGTTCGTCTGTCTGACCTTGCGAAAGTAGAAGGCGGTATTGTCGATCTGAACACGCTGAAAGCAGCTAACATTATCGGAATTCAGATTGAATTCGCGAAAGTTATTCTGTCTGGCGAAGTTTCTGCTCCGGTAACGGTTCGTGGTCTGCGTGTCACTAAAGGTGCTCGTGCTGCAATCGAAGCTGCTGGCGGTAAAATTGAGGACTAAGTGAGCTGATGGCTAAACAACCAGGATTAGATTTTCAAAGTGCCAAGGGTGGGATAGGTGAACTGAAACGCAGACTGATGTTTGTTATAGGTGCACTGATTGTCTTCCGAATTGGCTCTTTTATTCCAATCCCTGGTATTGATGCCACAGTCCTTGCCAAACTGCTTGAGCAACAGCGTGGCACCATCATTGAAATGTTCAACATGTTCTCTGGTGGTGCACTTAGCCGTGCTTCTATCTTTGCCCTGGGTATTATGCCGTATATTTCGGCCTCTATTATTATCCAGCTGTTAACGGTGGTTCATCCGGCGTTAGCAGAAATTAAGAAAGAAGGGGAGGCTGGACGTCGTAAGATTAGCCAGTATACCCGCTATGCAACGTTAGTCCTGGCCATATTCCAGGCAGTCGGTATTGCTACCGGTCTGCCGAATATGCCTGGTATGCAAGGCCTGGTGTTAAATCCGGGTCTGGCATTCTACTTTACGGCTGTTGTCAGCCTGGTCACCGGGACAATGTTCCTGATGTGGTTAGGTGAGCAAATTACTGAACGAGGTATTGGTAACGGTATCTCGATCATTATTTTTGCTGGTATTGTTGCGGGCTTACCGCAGGCCATTGGCCATACCATTGAGCAGGCACGGCAGGGTGACCTGAACTTCCTCCTGTTGCTGTTGGTTGCAGTTCTCGTATTTGCAGTGACTTTCTTTGTTATCTTCGTTGAACGTGGTCAACGCCGCATTGTGGTGAACTACGCTAAACGTCAACAAGGTCGCCGCGTTTACGCTGCACAGAGCACACATTTACCGTTGAAAGTAAATATGGCGGGTGTTATCCCGGCAATCTTTGCTTCCAGCATCATCCTGTTTCCGGCGACAATTGCGTCCTGGTTCGGGGGCGGTACCGGCTGGAACTGGCTGACTACTATTTCTATGTATTTACAGCCAGGTCAGCCGCTTTATGTGCTACTCTATGCGACTGCAATCATCTTCTTCTGTTTCTTCTACACGGCGTTGGTTTTCAACCCACGTGAAACAGCAGATAACCTGAAGAAGTCTGGTGCATTCGTACCGGGAATTCGTCCGGGAGAGCAAACGGCCAGGTATATCGATAAAGTAATGACGCGTTTAACATTAGTTGGCGCTTTGTATATTACTTTTATCTGTCTGATCCCGGAGTTCATGCGTGAGGCGATGAATGTCCCCTTCTACTTCGGCGGTACTTCACTGCTGATTGTAGTTGTCGTCATCATGGACTTTATGGCTCAAGTGCAAACTCTGATGATGTCGAGTCAATATGAGTCTGCATTGAAGAAAGCAAACCTGAAAGGCTACGGCCGTTAATTCAGGAGCTTGAGAAGTTACGGAGAGTAAAAATGAAAGTTCGTGCTTCCGTCAAGAAATTATGTCGTAACTGCAAAATCATCCGCCGCGACGGTGTCGTACGTGTGATTTGTAGTGCCGAGCCTAAGCATAAACAGCGCCAGGGCTGATTTTTTCGCATATTTTTCTTGCAAAGTCGGGTTGAGCTGGCTAGATTAGCCAGCCAATCTTTTGTATGTTATTGCGTTCCCATTTGAGTATCCTGAAAACGGGCTTTTCAGAATGGCACGCAGTTAATAAGTAATAGGAGTGCATAGTGGCCCGTATAGCAGGCATTAACATTCCTGATCATAAACATACCGTTATCGCATTAACTTCGATTTTCGGTATCGGTAAAACTCGTTCTAAGGCCATTTGTGCCTCAACGGGTATTGCTGAACATGTTAAGATCAGTGAGCTGTCTGAAGAACAGATTGAGCAACTGCGTGAAGCAGTTGGCAAGTTCGTTGTTGAAGGTGATCTGCGTCGTGAAGTTACCCTGAGCATCAAGCGTCTTATGGACCTTGGCTGCTACCGTGGTTTGCGTCATCGTCGTGGTCTTCCGGTTCGCGGTCAGCGTACCAAGACCAATGCACGTACCCGTAAGGGTCCGCGCAAACCGATCAAGAAATAATCGGGGTGGGTAAATAATGGCAAAGGCACCAGTTCGTGCACGTAAGCGTGTAAGAAAACAAGTCTCAGATGGCGTGGCTCATATCCATGCATCTTTTAACAACACCATCGTTACTATCACTGATCGTCAGGGTAATGCGCTGGGTTGGGCAACCGCCGGTGGTTCCGGTTTCCGCGGTTCACGTAAATCTACTCCGTTTGCTGCTCAGGTCGCTGCAGAGCGCTGTGCAGAAGCTGTAAAAGATTACGGTATTAAGAACCTGGAAGTTATGGTTAAGGGTCCGGGTCCGGGTCGCGAATCAACTATTCGTGCTCTGAACGCCGCTGGTTTCCGCATCACTAATATTACTGATGTGACTCCGATCCCTCACAACGGTTGTCGTCCGCCGAAGAAACGTCGCGTTTAACGCCCCGTTTTTAGGTTAGTTGGAGAAAGAAAATGGCAAGATATTTGGGTCCTAAGCTCAAGCTGAGCCGTCGTGAGGGCACCGACTTATTCCTTAAGTCTGGCGTTCGCGCGATCGATACCAAGTGCAAAATTGAACAAGCCCCAGGTCAGCACGGTGCGCGTAAGCCACGTCTGTCTGACTACGGCGGTCAGTTACGTGAGAAACAGAAAGTTCGTCGTATCTACGGTGTTCTGGAACGTCAATTCCGTAACTATTATAAAGAAGCAGCACGTCTGAAAGGCAACACAGGTGAAAACCTGCTGGTTCTGCTGGAAGGTCGTCTGGATAACGTAGTTTATCGTATGGGCTTTGGTGCCACTCGTGCTGAAGCACGCCAGCTGGTTAGCCATAAAGCGATTATGGTAAATGGCCGCGTTGTTAACATCGCTTCTTATCAGGTATCTCCGAATGATGTCGTTAGCATCCGTGAGAAAGCCAAAAAGCAATCTCGCGTGAAGGCCGCTCTGGAGCTGGCTGAGCAGCGTGAAAAGCCAACCTGGCTGGAAGTTGATGCAGCGAAGATGGAAGGTGTGTTCAAGCGTAAGCCAGAACGTACTGATCTGTCTGCGGACATTAACGAGCACCTGATCATCGAGCTTTACTCTAAATAAAGCTTGAGTACCAAAGAGAGGACACAATGCAGGGTTCTGTGACAGAGTTTCTAAAACCGCGCCTGGTAGATATCGAGCAAGTGAGTTCGACGCACGCCAAGGTGACCCTTGAGCCTTTAGAGCGTGGCTTTGGCCATACTTTAGGTAATGCACTGCGCCGTATTCTGCTTTCTTCCATGCCGGGTTGCGCGGTGACCGAGGTTGAAATTGATGGTGTACTCCACGAGTACAGCACCAAAGAGGGCGTTCAGGAGGATATCCTGGAAATCCTGCTCAACCTGAAAGGGCTGGCGGTAAGAGTTCAGGGTAAAGATGATGTTATCCTGACCCTGAATAAATCTGGCATTGGCCCTGTGACTGCAGCCGACATTACCCATGATGGTGATGTCGAAATCGTCAAGCCACAGCACGTAATTTGTCACCTGACCGATGAAAACGCATCTATTAATATGCGTATCAAAGTTCAGCGTGGTCGTGGTTATGTGCCGGCTTCTGCCCGAATTCATTCGGAAGAAGATGAGCGCCCAATCGGTCGTTTGTTAGTCGATGCTTGCTACAGCCCTGTAGATCGTATTGCCTACAATGTTGAAGCAGCTCGTGTTGAGCAACGTACCGACCTGGACAAGCTGGTCATCGAAATGGAAACCAACGGCACAATCGATCCTGAAGAGGCGATTCGTCGTGCGGCGACCATTCTGGCTGAACAACTGGATGCTTTTGTTGACTTACGTGATGTTCGTCAGCCAGAAGTGAAAGAAGAAAAACCAGAATTCGATCCGATCCTGCTGCGCCCTGTTGACGATCTGGAATTGACTGTCCGCTCTGCTAACTGCCTTAAGGCAGAAGCTATCCACTACATCGGTGATCTGGTACAACGTACTGAGGTTGAGCTTCTTAAGACGCCTAACCTTGGGAAAAAATCTCTTACCGAGATCAAAGACGTGCTGGCTTCGCGTGGACTGTCTCTGGGCATGCGCCTGGAAAACTGGCCACCAGCAAGCATTGCTGATGAGTAACCGGATCACAGGTTAAGGTTTCACTGAGAAGGATAAGGTCATGCGCCATCGTAAGAGTGGTCGTCAACTGAACCGTAACAGCAGCCATCGTCAGGCTATGTTCCGTAACATGGCTGGTTCACTGGTTCGTCATGAGATCATCAAGACGACTCTGCCGAAAGCCAAAGAGCTGCGTCGCGTAGTTGAGCCGCTGATTACTCTTGCCAAGACTGATAGCGTTGCTAATCGTCGTCTGGCATTCGCACGTACTCGTGATAACGAGATCGTTGCAAAACTGTTTAATGAGCTCGGCCCGCGTTTCGCGAGCCGTACCGGTGGTTACACTCGTATTCTGAAGTGTGGCTTCCGTGCTGGTGACAACGCTCCGATGGCATACATCGAGCTGGTTGATCGTCCGGAAGCTCAAGCAGAAGCAACTGCAGAGTAATTTGCAGTAATTAAAGAACCCGCTTCGGCGGGTTTTTTATTGTCTGAAGAAAAGTGGTGTATAATATCTATTCAGCCCTTCCCCGGAGGACACCTATGTGGCTTATTGATCAGATGGCCGAGCGACACATACAGGAAGCTTTGCAAAAAGGTGAACTTTCCGGTTTGAACGGTGAAGGAAAACCTCTTCTGCTCGACGATGATAGCCAGGTCCCTGCGGAATTGCGTACGGCCTATCGTCTGTTAAAAAATTCCGGCTATCTTCCTCCGGAACTTGAATCCCGTCGTGAAGCGCTTGAACTGGTCGATCTGTTACAGCAACTGGATCCTGACGATCATCAGGCCGCGGAATATCATAAGAGATTACGTGTACTGGAACAGAAATTACGTCAGGCAGGTCTGAGTACAGACTTTTTATATGATAGTCACTACGGTGTGACTGTCATCCGACAGCTAAATAATGAATAGAGACGCTATGCGGAGGTTATATGGGCAGCTATCGTCACACCAAAGGGGCAATTACTGATAATGCTCTCCAGGCATTGTTACATGACCCGCTTTTTCGTGTGAGAACCGAAAATAATAAAAAAGGGAAAGGAAGTTATCGGCGTAAAAACCGTAATAACCGACAGGAGGGACGAGAGGGCAATGAAAATATGAAATTCTCATTGCCCTTTCTTTTATCCATAAAAAAAGCCGCTCAATCGTTAATTGAGCGGCTTTCCATGAACACTGATGAATTACTGTTTTTCTTTCAGTAAATCACGGATTTCAGTTAACAGAGTTTCTTCAACTGACGGGCCTTTAGGTGCCGGCGCTTCTTTCTTATAGAGTTTGTTAATCAGCTTGATGACCAGGAAAATGGCAAAAGCGATGATAACAAAATCAAAGACAGACTGAATAAAGACACCGTAGTCCATGACAACTGCAGGTGTTGTGCCATCAGCAGCTTTAAGTACCCATTTAAATTGTTTGAAATCGATCCCACCAATCAGTAAGCCCAGTGGCGGCATGATGATGTTAGCGACTAAAGAAGATACGATTTTACCAAACGCAGCACCGATAACCACACCGACTGCCAGATCTACTACATTTCCACGCATCGCAAAATCGCGAAATTCTTTCATTAAACTCATGTTATCACCCGACTAAAGATTAAGTTAAACCTGATTCTAGTTAACTAATGGTATTTTTTCCACAAACACGACCTAACTGTTTTACTCTTTTTTACATTGCAGCCAGCACAAAGCCTAACCCCTGTTTTCTTCAGCCGGATAAGGTCCCTTTGGCGGAGATTTTTACAAGAAGAACGGACTCGGCTGGAACAGCTTCTCTACATCTGACACGAATTTCTTATCCGTCAGGAACATGATGACATGATCGCCTTGCTCGATTCTGACACTATCGTTTGCAATCATGACTTCCTCACCACGTACAATTGCGCCAATAATTGTGCCCGGTGGCAGTTTAATTTCACTGACAGTGCGCCCTACCACTCGTGAGGTTGTTTCATCCCCATGAGCAATAGCCTCAATGGCTTCAGCAATCCCCCTGCGCAGTGAAGAAACACTGACAATATCTGCTTTACGTACATGGCCAAGCAATGCAGAAATTGTTGCCTGTTGTGGAGAAATAGCAATATCAATCACGCTGCTTTGGACCAGATCGACATAGGCACGGCGTTGTATCAGTACCATCGCCTTTTTTGCCCCCATCTTTTTCGCCAGCATAGCTGACATGATATTAGCTTCATCATCATTGGTGACGGCAATAAACAGGTCAATCTGGTCGATATGCTCTTCTGCCAGTAATTCCTGGTCAGAGGCATCTCCGTAAAAGACGATCGTATCGTTGAGTAATTCGGCCAGTTCTGCAGCTCGCTGCGGATTACGTTCAATCAGCTTTACGCTGTACTGTTTTTCCAGCTGTTGTGCCAGGCCAAAACCGATATTACCGCCACCTACCAGCATGATACGTTTATACGGCTTTTCCAGACGCTGCATTTCGCTCATTACGGCGCGAATATGTTGATTTGCAGCAATGAAGAAGACTTCATCACCCGCTTCTACGACGGTCGAGCCTTGCGGACGGATAGGTTTATCCTGGCGGAAGATGGCGGCGACGCGGCTTTCGATGTGCGGCATATGCTCGCGCATAACAGACAGTGGGTTACCGATGAGCGGCCCCCCGTAATAGGCCTTGACTACCCCGAGGCTGACTTTGCCTCCGGCGAAATTCACGACCTGCAATGCGCCCGGATACTCGATCAGTCGATAGATATTATCGATCACCAGTTGTTCAGGTGAGATCAGATGATCGATTGGGATCGCTTCCGGAATAAATAACTTCTCATTATCGCGCAAATACTCCGCGGCACGGATCCGCGCGATCCGGTTAGGGGTATTAAATAATGAGTAAGCTATCTGGCAGGCAACCATATTGGTTTCATCGGAACTGGTAACAGCAACCAGCATATCGGCATCTTCAGCCCCCGCCTCACGAAGTACGCGGGGATGAGACGCCGGGCCATTCACCACCCGGAGATCGAACTTATCCTGTAAGTGACGTAACCTGCCAGGATCGGTATCAACAACAGTGATATCGTTATTTTCCCCCACCAGGTTTTCTGCCAGTGTGCCACCGACTTGTCCGGCTCCCAGGATAATAATTTTCATCGTCGTTTCACTCTTATGGGTTAGGCATTCTTCAGTAATTTAGCATAGAAAAAACCGTCACCACCCAGTTCCTGAGGGAAGACCTGCAGACCATGTTTCTCTCCGCCCGGTAATGTTTCAGGCTTCGCGTCATCATGGCGCTCAAGAAATGCGGCCATCTGCTTATGGTTTTCTTCCGGTAACACGGAGCAGGTTGCATACACCATCGTGCCACCGGGTTTAAGGTATGGCCAGATAGCATCCAGTATCTCAGCCTGCAACCGTACCAGCTCATCAATATCACTGTCACGACGCAGCCATTTAATATCAGGATGACGGCGAATAACCCCTGTTGCGGAACAAGGTGCATCGAGCAGAATGCGATCAAACTGGCGCTCTGCACACCATAGTGCCGGCGTACGGCCATCACCTTGTCTGACTTCAGCCTGCATCCCCAGACGGCCCAGATTTTCTGTGACTCTGCTAAGGCGCTGTGCATCCACGTCGACGGCCAGTACATTGGCTTCGGGGGCAATTTCGAGAATATGCGTGGTTTTCCCGCCCGGGGCTGCACACAGGTCCAGGATATCTTCTCCGTTTTCCGGAGTGAGATACTGTGCACAACGTTGTGCCGAAAGATCCTGAACCGTTACCCATCCGTCAGCAAATCCTGGCAACTGTGTCACACCTGCGGGTTTCTCCAGACGAACCGCATCCTCCGATAAGATATCAGCAGTGCCTGTCATCTCCCGGGCGTTCAGTAATTCAAGCCACTGATCACGGGAGTTATGCTGGCGGTTTACCCGTAACCACATAGGGGGACGGAGATTATTTGCCTGAACAATCTGCTGCCATTGATCAGGCCAGCTTACCTGTAAACGTTTCAGTAGCCAGGAGGGATGCCAAAGATTAACGCTTTGTCCCTCCAGTGACTCTGTCAGTTCTGTCTGGCGGCGCTGGAACTGACGTAAAACCCCGTTTACCAGTCCTTTCAGGCTCTGTTTTTTCAGTACAACGGCACCTTCCACGGTTTCCGCGAGGATTGCATGGGCAGGTATCCGCGTATAAAGCATCTGATAAATACCGACCATTAACAGGTAGTGAATCGTTCGCTGTTTGCCGGTCATCGGCCGATCCATCAGCTTACCGATTAACGCGTCCAGTTGCGGTAAAGTACGGACGACGCCGAAACATAATTCCTGCAGTAAGGCGCTGTCTTTATCGTTCAGGCTCTTCTGGGCGGCAGGAAGAATTGCGCTTAGCGACTGCCCTTTATCGACGACCTGTTCAATAAGACGGGCTGCCAGACTGCGCAGATTGGTAGTTTTTTTCATGGAATATCTTCAGTTAGCCAGTATTGCCGGCAGAACATTTATAACCGGTTCAGGCCAGCACAGCACCGGGCATAAACCACTCCTGGCGCGAGTTCAGTAACTCTCTTGCCTGCATTGGTTTTTTACCCGCAGGCTGCAGGATTTCAAGTTGCAGTACGCCGTCTGCGGTTGCCACCCGAATCCCGTTCTTGTCAGTCTGAACAATCGTACCGGGTTGCAGATCCTGATGGGGTAATACCGATGCCTGCCAGACTTTAATCGGTTGTTCATCCAGCACAAAGTAGCTCACCGGCCACGGATTGAATGCCCGAATACACCTCTCAAGCTGTTCAGCGGAGAGTGTCCAGTTCAGACGGGCTTCTTCTTTGCTGAGCTTTTTGGCATAGGTTGCCAGTGCATCATCCTGTTTCACGGCAACCGCGCTGCCGTCAGCCAGCTGCTGCAATGTGGTCAGCATTCCCTGTGGGCCGAGTTGCGCCAGGGTGTCATACAAAGAAGCGCTGGTATCTGTCAGGCGGATAGGGCAGGTGAGCTTCACCAGCATATCGCCAGTATCCAGCCCTGCATCCATCTGCATGATAGTAATTCCTGTCTCATCATCACCCGCCCACAACGCACGCTGGATAGGTGCCGCACCACGCCAGCGTGGCAGAAGTGACCCGTGGACATTGATACATCCCAGCCGGGGCAGCGCCAGTACAGATTCCGGCAACAGGAGGCCATAAGCCACCACCACCATGATATCGGCATTCAGATCTGCAACCAGCTGCTGGTTTTCAGGAGGCCGAAGCGAGGCGGGCTGGAATACGGGAATTTGGTGTGATTCAGCCAGTGTTTTCACCGGACTTGCCACTAACTTTTTGCCCCGTCCGGCCGGGCGGTCGGGCTGAGTGAATACACCGACCACCTGATGCTCTGAAGCAAGCAGCGCGTCAAGATGACGCGCTGCAAAATCAGGAGTGCCGGCAAAAATAATTTTCAACGAGTCGGACACAATCATCCCTTTTCGGAGGTTCAGGACGCCCGGGTTGTCTGACGGGCGAGTTTTTCCAGTTTCTGACGGATACGCTGGCGCTTAAGCGGAGACAGGTAATCGACGAACAGTTTACCCATCAGATGGTCCATCTCATGCTGAATACAGATAGCCAGCAGACCATCCGTTTCGAGCTCATAGCTCTTACCTTCACGGTCCAGGGCACGTATTTTTACCCGCTCGGCACGTGGAACCAGCGCACGTTGTTCAGGAATGGACAGACAGCCCTCTTCGATGCCGGTCTCACCACTGGACTCAAGGAGTTCAGGGTTAATCAGCACCAGTTTCTCATCGCGGTTCTCAGAAACATCAATCACAATGATTCGCTGGTGAATATCGACCTGAGTTGCGGCCAGCCCGATGCCTTCTTCCGCATACATTGTTTCGAACATATCATCGACAATGCGCTGAATATCGGCGTTGACTTCTTTTACTGGCGCAGCAACGGTACGCAGTCGCTCGTCAGGGAAATGTAATACCTGTAAAACTGACATAAATATCCGGATCTTTATTCGTAATATATAAGTTGACTACCTCATATTGTAGACGTTTCATTGTGCGATTGACAGTATTGCTGACGGGATAAAAGTGCCGGCACAGGGATCATCGTATGGACATTACTGAAATAGGGTTACGTCTTGCGGCAGTAGAAGGAATAAAGGCAGAAGACCGCCAGACGATGGCCGAAAAGTTATCGCGGCTGTCAGGTACAGCGGCATCGTTGTCCCACGTGGCTGGCTTCAACCAAAAACAGCGTCAGCAGTTCCTGAGTCTCAGTGAAAAAGCGCTTGAGCTGGTGCAGAAGTGGCTAAAGAGCGAAAACCATCATTTTCTGACGTTATCGGATCCCCGTTATCCACGGCGACTGACAGAAATTGCCGCCCCTCCGTTCTGTCTGTTTGTCGAGGGCGATCCGGCGGTACTCTCCGCGGCTCAGATAGCGGTGGTTGGTAGCCGGCGGAGTACTCGCTATGGTGAACATTGGGGAACATTTTTCTCAGAATCGCTCTCATTGAGCGGAATGACTATTACCAGCGGCCTGGCTTTAGGGATCGACGGAGTTGCACACCGGGCGGCTCTGTCCTGCAAAGGAAAAACTATCGCGGTCATCGGTAGCGGTTTAATGAACCTGTATCCTGCCCGGCACCGGTCTCTCAGCCATGAGATTGTGGCGCAGGGAGGGGCGCTGGTCTCTGAGTTTCCGCTGATGGCGCCTCCTCTCCCCGGGCATTTCCCTCGTCGTAACCGTATCATCAGTGGCCTCAGTCTGGGTGTATTAGTGGTGGAAGCCGGGTTAAAAAGCGGGTCATTGATCACGGCTCGTTATGCTCTGGAGCAAAACCGCAATATATACGCGATCCCCGGCCCGCTGGGTAAACCCGAAACTGAAGGCACACACTGGCTTATCAGGCAAGGAGCATTACTGGTATCGCACCCTAACGATCTGCTGGAGGATTTGCAGACGGGTTATCATTCTTTGCGGTTTTCAGCGTCTGAGGAAATAAATTCACCCGGGGAGGGCACTGTTCCATTGCCATTTGCTGATGTGTTGGCTAACGTAGAAGATGAGGTTACACCTGTTGACGTCGTCGCTGAACGTGCCGGCCAACCTGTGCCAGTGATTGCAACTGCTTTGCTTGAGCTGGAGTTAGCAGGATGGATCGCAGCTGTACCCGGCGGCTATGTCCGTTTAAGGAGGGCATGCCATGTTCGACGTACTTATGTACTTGTTTGAGACCTATATCCATACCGAGACTGACACGCAGGTTGACCAGGAAAGGCTGACAGATGACCTGACGGATGCCGGATTTAATCAGGAAGATATCAGTAATGCATTGCAATGGCTGGAGAAACTTGCTGATTATCAGGAAGGATTGGTCGAGCCTATCCAGATGTCCAGTGACCCGCTCTCGATGCGTATTTATACCGCTGAAGAGTGTCAGAAGCTGGATGCGGATTGCCGGGGGTTTTTATTGTTCCTGGAGCAGGTGCAGGTACTGAACCTTGATACCCGCGAAATGGTTATTGAGCGGGTGACTGCACTCGACTCCCTGGAGTTTGCCCTCGATGATCTCAAGTGGGTCGTACTGATGGTGCTGTTCAACATTCCGGGTTGTGAAGATGCCTACCAGCAAATGGAAGAGTTACTTTTCGACGCTAATGACAGTATTCTGCATTGATATTTTCTTCGCTATAGCAAAATTATGAATAAAACAGCACTGTTTGCTGTCCGTCATCAGGATAACTGCCCCGAATGCGGGGCAGAACTGGTGATACGTTCAGGTAAACATGGTCCTTTCGCCGGGTGTTCCCGATACCCGGAGTGTCATTACATCCGCCCCCTGGGGGCCCGTAATGAAGGGCATCTGATTAAAATCCTCGAAGGGATACCTTGTCCGGAATGTGGCGCCGATAAAGCGTTACGCCAGGGGCGTTATGGGATGTTCATCGCGTGCAGCCGTTATCCTGAGTGCTCACACAGTGAAACTATTGACCAGCCGGATGATACGGGTATTACCTGTCCGGAGTGTCAGCAGGGACATCTGATCCAGCGTCGTTCACGATACGGTAAGTATTTCCATGCCTGCAGCCGCTATCCGGAATGCCAGTTTGTGGTGAATGCCCGTCCGGTGGCGGGAGAATGTCCGTTTTGCCACTTTCCGTTATTAGCTGAAAAGAAAACCGCAAATGGTCTGAGGCTTATCTGCGCCAGTAAGCTTTGTGGTAAGCCTGTTCCCGAAAAGACTGAAGAGAAATAATACCTATCATGTATAACCCGTTATCATCAGATTCTCTGCGCGTGTGTATTGAGTCATTGGAAAAGAATGCTGTTATTGCTTATCCGACGGAGGCCGTGTTCGGGTTAGGGTGTGACCCTGACAGTGAACAGGCTGTTAACGCTCTGCTGCAAATTAAGTCACGTCCTGCAGAAAAAGGATTGATCCTGATCGCGGCTAATTACCAGCAACTGCTGCCTTATATCAGTGATGAGCTACTGACTGATGAACAAAGAGAGCGGATGTTCTCACACTGGCCCGGGCCGGTGACTTTCGTGGTACCTTCCCGTGCTCCCCGATGGTTAAGAGGTCAGTTTGACTCTCTGGCTATCCGCGTCAGTAACCATCCTGATGTTCAGGAACTGTGTTTGGCCTACGGGAAGCCGTTAGTCTCTACCAGCGCGAATTTTTCCGGTCAGGAGCCTTGCCGGAATGTGCAGGAAGTTACGGAGCGGTTTGGTCATGATTTTCCTGTTCTGCAGGGAGAAACCGGCGGGCGCCTGAATCCGTCAGAGATCCGTAATGTTATTACCGGTGAACTTATTCGTCAGGGGTAGATAATGGAACAATTTGTCGTTTTTGGTCACCCGATCAATCACAGTAAGTCACCTTTCATTCACCAGCTGTTTGCCCGTCAGACAAGCATAGAACACACTTATGGCCGGATATGTGCCCCGGTGGATCAGTTTGTCCCGACAGCTCGTGAGTTTTTCAATGCCGGTGGCCGGGGAGCCAATGTCACACTGCCCTTCAAACAGGAAGCCTGTGCCATGGCGGACGAGTTAACCGATCGCGCGGCTTTATCAAAAGCGGTTAATACTCTCAGGAAAGAGCCGGACGGCAGACTGCTCGGAGATAACACTGACGGGATTGGCTTGCTCAGTGATCTGCAACGGCAAGGGATGATCGCGCCAGACTCGCATATATTGCTGGTGGGAGCAGGCGGAGCGGCCCGCGGGGTGATCCTGCCGTTACTGGACTACGGGTGCCGTATAACAATCACGAACCGTACGTTATCCAGAGCGGAAACGCTGGTGGAAACTTACCGGCATGCAGGAACTATTCTGGCCAGTGAACATAATAAGTTACTGCAGGAATACGATCTCATTATTAATGCAACCTCCAGTGGCGTCAGCGGGGAGGTTCCTCAGCTTCCGGCAGATATCTTCACTCCCCATACCCGTTGTTACGATATGTTTTATCAGCAGGGCCAGACTCCTTTCCTGGCGATGGCGGCACAGCACGGGGTGACGTCTCTTTCGGACGGTGTCGGTATGCTGGTATCTCAGGCCGCGCATGCGTTTAAATTATGGCACGGGGTGATGCCGGATATCGGGCCGGTGATCACCGCGGTGAAACAGGCGCTGCAGGAATGAATCAGGCACTACAGTTTCCGGATCGCGAAGAATGGAATGCAGAGCGGCAGGCTGTGTGCTTCCCGGCCTTGCATCATGGCATGCAGCTCTGGTGTGCCATCACCGCAACGGAATTATTTCAGCGATACGGCGAAGGGCAGGCACTGGAAATTTTCCGGCAATACCGCTGGGATCTTGAAGAAGAAGCCGAAGCACTGATGGCTACCGGTCAGGACGATGCCGACGGCTGGTTCTGGCTCTGTTCCGATAAACAGACGTCTTTCCATTTAACGTAATTGGCAGCAGAGTAAAGCAGGCTCTGTTTTTCGTCGTCAGTCAGGCGACGGATTTGCCGGACCGGACTGCCCAGGTACAGGTACCCGCTGACCAGCCGTTTCCCCGGAGGTACCAGACTTCCGGCACCAATCATGACATTCTCTTCTATATAGGCATTATCCAGAATAATACTCCCCATCCCGACCAGTACCCGATCTCTGATCGTACACCCGTGCAGCATTGCTTTGTGTCCCACGGTGACATCATCACCAATCTCTAAAGGATAGCCCTGAGGATTTGCCGGTGAGCGGTGAGTCACATGGAGAATAGAGCCATCCTGAATATTGCTTCTGGCGCCAATGGTTATCCGGTTTACATCCCCTCTGGCAACAACCAGAGGCCAGAGACTGGAATCATCACCGATAAGGACATCACCGATGACGACACAGGAAGGGTCCAGCATGACCCGCAACCCTGTGGCCGGGACGTTTCCCTGAAAAGAGCGAAGTACATCTGCAGACATAAGGAAATGCTCCTGGTTGATACAAGGTGCCCACATCAATCCAGGGCTGGTGGCCGGAAATGGGGTGAGGTAATACTGTTTGTACAACAAGGGAGAGATTTTATTTGCACTATTTATGCCTGGCAGCGGGATTAACGTGTGTATTTGCGTGATAAAAACGGCGATTGAGACCCCTGGTCAATAAGTAAAACAGCCCCGGTGATGAATAAAACTGCGTATTTCGCTGGTTTGTTGCCCGGAAAGCATGAAATATCGCCATTCGGTAATTTATTTGAAATAAACCCTTGTCAGAAAAAATTATCTCCCTATAATGCGCTCCCACTGACACGGC
>NZ_BAAAFX010000005.1:0-78456 GCF_039523755.1 Tatumella terrea
CATTCTTCAGGCTATAGCCTTACAGGGTCAATCACCACCTCCCTAGGAGGTGGTTTAGGGGTGACAATAAAAAAGCGCAGTATTCACTGCGCTTTTTTTTATTCTGTCACTGGCAGATGCCGGGTCATTTCTGGTTATTTTTTGCTGAGCGTTCCGCTCTCTGACGACGGAGTTCTTTCGGGTCTGCCAGCAGAGGACGGTAGATCTCTACCCTGTCACCGGCCTGTACGACATCCTGCAGTTTGGCGGCCCGGCTGTATATGCCGACTTTGTTTTCGGCAAGATTAATATCTTTACGCAGCTCCGGTAACCCTGAGGCGATAACTGCCTGCTCAATCGTACTCCCTTCAGGCACGCTGACCGTACGCAGGTATTGTTTCTCAGGCAGTGCATAAACCACCTCAACCTGAATATCAGCCACTGTAAACCTCTTTGGCTCGTATCGTGAAGGCCTGAACCATACTGTTAGCAAGCTCTTTGAAAACCCGTCCAAAGGCCATTTCTACCAGCATATTGGTAAATTCGAAATCCAGACTCAGCTCGACCTTACAGGCGTCATCACCCAGCGCAAAGAACTGCCAGCCGCCGCTCAGTTTACGGAACGGACCTTCCACCAGTTGCATATGGATCCGCTGGTTATTTGTCAGCGTATTGAGAGTCGTAAATGTCTTACTGATCCCCGCCTTAGACACATCGACAGAAGCGGTCATCTGGTTTTCAGAACTGTCGATAATCCGGCTACCGGTACAGCCTGGTAAGAATTGCGGATAGGCATCGACATCATTCACAAGCTGGTACATTTTTTCAGCACTGAACGGGACCAGCGCTGAACGACTAATCTGGGCCATAACACTTCCTGCTAAGTAGAAAACCCCTGGATCATACCAGTTTCATTAGTTAAACAAAAATGTCTTCATGCTACTGGCATGCTAGAATATGTCACTTACTCCCCCGTGACAGGGGATGGTTTCTGCGCATAAGTGGTGTAAAATAAGCGATATTATGACTAAGAAAAAAGCTAACAAACCCGGTTCTGCAACCATTGCCCTCAACAAACGCGCCCGTCATGAATATTTCATCGAGGAAGAATTCGAGGCCGGATTGTCGTTGCAGGGATGGGAAGTAAAGTCACTGCGCGCAGGCAAAGCGAACATCAGCGAAAGTTACATTCTGTTGCGTGATGGTGAAGCATTTCTGTTTGGTGCAACCTTCCAGCCCTTGCTGGGGGCTTCGACGCATGTGGTATGCGACCCAACCCGCAACCGTAAATTATTGCTGAAGCAGCGTGAACTGGATTCCATTTTTGGCCGGGTGAATCGTGAAGGTTACACGATCGTTGCACTGTCGCTGTACTGGAAAAATGCCTGGTGTAAACTGAAGATTGGTGTCGCCAAAGGTAAGAAAGAGCATGACAAGCGTGATGACATCCGCGAGCGTGAGTGGAAAATCGACAAAGCACGGATTATGAAAAAAGGAAATCGCTAAACTACTGGTGTAGCTGATGCTTTTCCTGATATAGTAACCGACAGTACCTGGGGCTGATTCTGGATTCGACGGGATTTGCGAAGCCCAAGGAGCATGCCGAGGGGCGGTTGGCCTCGTAAAAAGCCGCAAAAAAATAGTCGCAAACGACGAAAACTACGCACTAGCAGCTTAATAACCTGCTCAGAGCCCTCTCTCCCTAGCCTCCGCTCTTAGGACGGGGATCAAGAGAGGTCAAACCCAAAAGAGATCGTGTGGATACCCTGCCTGGGGTTGAAGCATTAAACTTAATCAGGCTAGTTTGTTAGTGGCGTGTCCATCCGCAGCTGACAAGCGAATGTAAAGATTGGACTAAGCATGTAGTGCCGACGGTGTAGTAATTTCGGACGCGGGTTCAACTCCCGCCAGCTCCACCAAACAAAAGAAGGGGTTACGTGAAAACGTAGCCCCTTTTCCTTTGTGAATGGCGGCAAAATGGCGACAGGATTTCCGTCATATCGACTTTTTACGGACACAAGGATGGTTCTAATGGTCACAATGCACCCCCTGCATTTTTTAACTGGCTTTACCTTAACGCTTTGTTCATTCTTCTCTCTGGCAGCAGCTGTGCCGTATCAGGTTATTCAGGATACGAATACCTCTATCGGTACCAAACGCATTCGAGCCAGTATCACAATTCTTGCTCCGGCAGCTCATGATAAAACCAGCCGCGCAGATACCATTAAACAAGCTATTGAAGATAAGGTAACAGGATCACACGCTGTTGTTGTGACTGCTCTGCTGATACCTTCACAGGAACTGCTGGGGTCCGGAGCGCTTCTTGCTAAAGGTGAATATTACGCTGATGGCTGCGGAGCCTCTGGTACAAAATGCGACGGCCGGAAATTAATAATTACTTCCACCGACATTCATTTATCGGATAGGGCTATTAAGATTTGGGGACAGTCCGTTAAAAGCGCAAATGAACTTGCAGAAAAAGGGATTTTTGACGAGGAAGCAGTGACAGCGGACGTAGCGAAAAAACTGAAGATTAAAACCAGTGAAGTTAACGTACCCTACATTGAATTAGAGCCGGTTATCACCCTATAGATGGGGTTTATGTTTATCGTGGGGCTGTTTCAGAAATTGATATAGCCCTGGCCCTCTGGTGACGGATGCAATGGCGCATTAATAACGACACCGGGGGTCACTATAAACCGTACCACCGTCTCATGGGTCACAAAAGTGCTGCCACAATTGATATTCTGGCACTGGCAGTAACGTTCCTTCGTATTGTCAGTCACCTGAAAACTGCTACGGGTATGTGCTGCGTGTCCACACTTCGGGCAATTCATCATTTTTAAATTCTCCGCCACCGTTAGAATCTCAATAATGATACACAAATAATCAATATTGAGAACTCCTTTATTCTGTCTGAAGATCATCGATCTTTACTTCAAGTTCCAGAGAGGTCGTAAAACCGTTATCCGGGCTGATGGTATGCGTCAGAGTGGTAATGGTCCACTCGGCATCATCAATAGGCTTCTTAAAGCCACTGACTTTCACCGGCATTTCGGTATAAAGATCTGCCCTGCCTTCTGCGAGTTGCAGGGAAAAGGACGCAACACCACGCTGCAGCCGTTCCCAGACAATTCTGGCCTGACGCTCTGCATTCGCCCGGTTAGCGTAGGTATGATTAAGTACCAATACATTTTCATCGGTTCCCGCCAGATAATCCCCTTCTTTCTCTTGTGAAGTTTGTTCAGGGATTTGTCTTTTCCGCAGGCGTCTGACCTGGGTTGTTTCTTTTTTCTTTGGCTCTCGTGTATTCAGCCAGTGAGCTGTTACTCCGGTATAGGCATCACGATCAGCCAGGGAAAAATGATGACTGTCACCGGCTTTACGCCCTATCGTGATCACCGGCAGCAGCTTACCGCTTGCAGTTCTGCCCTGTCCCTGTCGCAGAAACAGGAGATTACTGTCTTTGACCGACGCCATAGCCCCAAACTGACGCGCCAGCCGCATCAGGAAACTGGCGTCACTTTCGTTAGTCTGATCTATATGTTCCAGTACCCTGCCCGCCATTTCCCGGTCCAGTGCAGTATTAAGTTTATTCCGTAAGGCAATCTCGTTGACTACGTCGCCTAAGGTCGTCTGATGCCATGACTTTTCACGTCGGATATTAAGGGTTTCACGAAAATCTGCACTGCGGGCACGGATAGTCAGACGGTCAGGTGCGCCGCTATGCTCAATTTCATCTACGGTAAATTTTCCTTTGGGGAACAGTGGTTGTCCCTTCCATCCCAGCGCCAGCTGAATAACCGCACCACGTCGCGGCATGACGATCTGTCCGTCGGCGTCGTCCAGTTCTAAATCCAGCTGGTCAGCCTCAAACTCCCGGTTGTCGGTAAGCGTCAGGCTCATCAGACGCGAATTCAGCACCGTGGTGACGTCTTTTCCTTCGATAGTGACACTGAACGCGGGACTTTTAGTGGTCAGGTTAAAGAGGTCTGACATGAAATTCATTGCAACATCCCTCCCACCGTATTTTTTATATTATCAATCGCGGAGATAGCTGAACTCTGCAGGTTACTGAGTTGATCGCTGAGGCTGCCAAACATTTCAGACAGCGACTCATCAACCCTTTTCAGAGTCAGCGTGAACTCAATACGGCGTGGCATTCCGCTTTCAAAAAATTCCGTTTTGGTCTGGCTCAGGCTCTCAATGACATACATACCATAAATTGTCCCGCTGCCCTCAATAAGAGGCCACGCCTTGCCCAGCTCCGCCATCTGTTCCAGTGCCAGCAATGACAGCCTGCCTCCTGTCACTTCCGGCAGCAGTACACCGGACAAGGAAAGTGAATCATTATCCGGACCAAGAAACTGTGTTGACGGTCGGCGGTTCACCCGGCTATTAGCCACATGTCGCCAGTTACGCTGATACTGCAGTTCCTGATACGGGACAGTGCGCAGCATAAAGACATATAACCCCAGTACCATCATCATGAATCATATCCTCCCTGATCACTGTAACTGCTACGGGCTTTGGCCCTGACCCTGCGCTCACGTTCATCAAGCTGCCGCGCTACTTCGCGGGCAATATCCTGAGCACTTTGTCCGGGCTGCGCGATAATGTGTATCGGCGCGTTAACCTCATAGCGAATAGCTGATGACTGACTGGCGGAATTCGCTGGCTGTGTCGGGTATGCCCTGCCCGGCAAACTATAAGGATGCAGTGGTAGCGCATCAGCAGAGAATGCCGCTGCTCCCATGAGTCCTGCAACGATGGAAGCCAGCGCGGCTGTTTTCCCTCTGCCGGTGACATTTGCCGGGCCTTTGACTATTTCCGGGCCCTTTTCTCCCACAATGCCAAACTGGCCACGCGGGATTAAGCCGCCGCTGTCATACATACCTGCAAACGGAACCGCTACCGCCGCTGCTGCACCGACAGCCGGACCTTTGGCTTTGTCCTGTGCTTTATTTCCGGTCATCCAGTCAGGCAGGTATTCGGTAACAGAAGTAAGCTTACTCTTGAGTGCTTCCCATTTTGCATTGATCCCGTTCAGGATACTGTCGATGATCGCACTGCCCATATCCCGGAACTTCGACGGGAGTGCAGCAATGTCATCAAGGATCTCATTCCATTTATCACTGATGGACTGTCTGATACTGGTCCAGGCTTCAGAGACTCCGCTCTTAATTGCCTCCCAGGTTTTCACCACCACCTCAGGCAAAGCAGAGTTGAAGAATAATGAGCCGATCCCCGCCCACGTGGTGCGGACTTTTTCTTTTATCCAGTCCCATGCGATACCTGTGGCACTGCATACGGCATTCCATATAGCTCTGAATTTCGGGCCGAGCGTGTCCCAGTTCCGCCAGATATAGATGGCTCCCGCGGCGATCAGACCAATAACAGCCAAAATGGGATTCCCCCACATCAGTCTGCCCAGCCACATAATTCCTGAGCCAACGCCCTTCATCCCTTTCCATAGCAGGCCAAAAGTACTCCCACCCTTGATTCCCAGCATTGAAAACTGGAAACGTAATAAAGTGATCGGGGAAAGCAACCCGACTATGGCCAACATCAAACCACCAAATGCAGCCGTAACCCCGGCAACCACAGCCCCGATCATCACAAATGCTTTACTTAACGCGGGGTGAGCTTTTAAAAACTCTGCGACCCCATGCATCACACTACTGAGAGACTTTGTAAGATCCCTTAGCCAGCCATTATTTTTTTCAAATAATTCAACGCTGATATTTTCCAGAGCCGCCTGAAGCATGGTCATATCGCCCGCCATGTTATCAAGCATGGTTTTTGATACCCGGGCCGCTTCACCATCATATTCACCTGGTGCACCCCGCATCTGTTCCAGAGAACCATTCCCTGCCGCGTGCATCAGTACACCAAATCCTGTTACTGCATATTGTCCTGCTATATTTTTAAATATCTGCCCACGTACGACATTGCCCATACCGGCCGTTTTTTTATCGATATCCCTTAAAATATCCACCAGATCACGCATATCTCCGGCACTGTCCTTAGTATTAATACCCAGTTCAGCAACTGCTTTCGAAGTACCAATACGGCTCAGGATACTACGCATTGTTGTGCCCGCCTGGCTTCCCTGAATACCTGCGCTTCCCAGCATTGCTGTTGCAGCGGAGATAGTTTCCAGAGATTGGCCATATTCCCGACCAACCCCGGCAGAATATTTCAGCGATTGCCCCAGCATGGGAATATCAACGTTGTTGCGGGTAAACAGTGCGGTCAGAACATCAGCGACATGATCCATTTTCTCTGCCGGAATACCCATCGCAGTCTGAATATTGGAGGCAATATCAGCCGTGGTGCCGAGATCGATATCTCCGGCTGTCGCAAGGTTCAGTATTCCCGGCATCGCGCCCCGGATTTGCTTCGCACTGTATCCTGTCCGGCCCAGAAAGTACTGACCCTCCGCTACCTGCAGGTCGGTAAATTTAGACTGTAACGGGAGCGTTCTGGCCTGTTGTCTTAGTGCTGCCATTTCGGGGTTATTCTTATCCTGAATGCGTGTAATCGCCTGCGTTTTGCTCATCATGGCGTCAAAGTCATAACCCACATTCAGCGTTTTTTTCAGGCCATTGAGCATTGTACGACCGGTCGACATAGAGGTATAACCCACCCCGGCCATCATCGCCCTCTGCTGGTTACTGGCATGATATTTTTCCCGTGCAGCACTCATTTTCGCCTGTCGCTCGCCCAGGGACTTTAACTGTTCCTGTTGCCTGGCAAGCGTTCGGGTTGCAGACTCGGTGTCTGCCTTTAAACGGCGTTGAGCATCTGACAGCTTTTTGGTATCAATTCCCGTGCCGAGCAATGCCAGTCGTTGACGCTGAACAGTTTGCTGAAGACCGCTATAGGCATCTTTAAGCCGGCTGGCTTGTCGCCTGGCCTGGTCTAATGCTTTAGCCTGCTTTTTGGTAGGGTTACTGCTTGCGGCAAACTCTTTCGCCAGTGCAGAAACTTTCTGGCGTGCCGACATGAGGTCGCTTTTAGCACCCTCAAGCTGATTACGCAGCTTCCGGAACCCCCCGATACTCGCCGTCTGTTCGTTAAGTTTCTTTAGATTATCTCTGCTGGCTTTCAGTGCGTTAGCCAGCTCCTTTGAAGCAGCCTGCGCATTTTTGAAGGGGCGGGTTAACTTATCTACCGCCCCGAGAACCACCTGCAGACGCAGGTTATTGTCACTCATCGCTGGCCCCGCTTCGCTGTATCGCTTTATGCCGCCACTCCAGCACTTCAGTCAGCGGCATAACATCAGTGACGGACGGCGGCCAGTGAAAAATTGTGGCAATATCTGCCACCAGATCATCAACGGTCAGGCTGTCGGTAAACCGGCAAGCACCGATCTCGGCAACAAAAAAGTCACCACCTCCACAGAAAGAGAAGTGAGATCAGCAGGGTCCAGTTCGGCCATTTCCTGAGCGGTCAGGGTCGGGGTAGAGATACGCGGGATAATCGTCATCATCGCGCCCACATCCATATCCATAATGGCCTGCAGACGAGTGCCCCTTAGTGCGCCGGACTGCGGTTTACGTAGTAAAATTTCAGTGATTTCTGTGGTACCACGTATGATCGGGGTATCCAGCTGTACTGTTGTTTCAGTCTGTTTGTCACTCATGCTAGCTTCCTGTTAATAAGACAGTGGCACGCCCTCCGTGCCCTGATAGTTACTTAAAGGCCAAGTGCATTACGGTGTGCTTCCATCAGGTCAACACCACCAACGATTTCCACCATATTGACCACATCCACCTCATACAGTACCTCACCATTGATGGTCAGCTTTGCGTAGCTATTGGTACTGCTGACTTTGGTCGTACTACCCTCACCGGTTTTCCACTCGCCGGAATCCACCTCCTTGTGACGGCCGCGTACAACCAGCTCAACAGCCTGCACGTCTCCGGTATCGTCACGCTGGAGGGACCCGGTAAAACGTAACTGGATACCATCAACCGTGGTTTTTCCCATCTGCCTGTACAACAGCAGTTCAGTGCCACCGATGGAGAATTCGGTATCCAGAGCACCGTCATCCAGCCCCATATCTACGTCGACAGCGCCCGCCATTCCGCCGCCGCGATACTTTTCAAACTTACGGGTGAATTTCGGCAGGGTCAGAGACTCAACGATCCCCTGCCAGTTATTCCCGTCATTGAACAGATTCAGGTGTTTTAACTTGCGTGGTAAAGCCATATGCCTGTCTCCTTATGCGCTGACCTGACTGGAAAAATCGACCAGATACCGGTCCGTGATGCGCTGACGCAGCAGCAGATTTTCCAGCGGCGGTACTGGCGTATAGTCGTAGTCGATGAGTAACTTCCCGGCTTTAAGCGTCTCTTTGTCGTTCACGGCCTCATCCAGCCAGCAATCACCACCGATGAGGTAACCCTGACTCACCAGGTTACGCATTTTGGCGCGGATACCTTCGATAATGTCGCGGGCCAGCGACGGGTTAAGTGGCTTATCCACTGTCCACATATGTGCCTCTGCCATCGTATCTGCCAGCACCTGCGCGGTACGGGTGTAGTTCTCAAATGCAAACAGAGGATCATCACTGAGACAGCGGGAACCCCAGAATCGGAAGCCATCTTTGCGGATCAGCGTAGTAATATCATTTTGGTTCAGCAGCCCGGCATCGGTTGCCGGGTCCTGGAGATCCCAGAACACATCAGCAGAAATACCGGTAACACCATTCACGCCGACATTGGACAGGGTTTTGTGCCAGCCGGTCTGTTCGTCGATTTTGGCGCGTAAGCCAAGTGCACGGGCGGTGGCATAAGCCGCCGCCTCTGTATTCAGCACGGTGTCAAAGTTTATAAAATCAGGCCAAATCAGCATCCCTTCCCGCTGACTGAAGTTAGCGCGATAGGTAATCGCTTCCTCGACTGTTTTGCAGCCACAGGCAGACAGGTAAGCAAATCCCCGAAGACTCTGTGCCACACTCAGTAGTTCGCTGGCCACTGCCTGTGTGTCATGCCCTGGCACACCGAGAATGCGTGGTTTGACGCCAAGTTGTGTCTGCGCAGAGAGCAGCGCTTTCATGCCTGTTTTTTTGCCGTCAGCAGTCACGCCGCCGATGATGTTGGAGGTGGTTTCGTCTTCTGTTTCGCCCTGCGCTACGCGCACAACGACAGTCACGGGTTTAGCCTGGTCAGCAATGGCATCCAGCGAACGTGCCAGTGTGCCGGACTCCCCCGCTTTACCACTGGCAGTCAGCACATCAGTCAGCAGAACAGGTTTATTAAGGGGAAACACAGACACATCAGCATCATCGCCGGTGCAGACCATGCCCACGATAGCAGTGCTCACCGTCGTAATCGTTCGGGTGCCCTCGTTGATTTCAACAACGCGCACCCCGTGGTGGTAATCCTGGCCCATAAGGCAGTCTCTCCGGTTTACAGGGGGTGAGTCTATGTTCTGGTCGATATGCACGGGGCGCACGTGCCGGGTAATGTGTGGGGGATGACACAATTGGAGGGGTAAAAAAATCCCCGCTGACGCAGGGAAGGGATTAATTTTCTGGAAGTTCAGGCCATTTAATTTCCAGCGGCTGTGCTGTATCTATCCGCATCAGCAATACCCGGTATTTTTTCCATTCTGTGAGTCGTACATCGTCACCGCTCTCCGACATACCTAAATCGATTGCGTCCAGGAGCGCCTGTATACGATCAGTGGCTTCCCTGAACAATCCGTTTTTGATTGCGCTGGCACTTTCTTCTGTTAGTTCCGGAATACGCGGTTCTCCCTGAATCACCTGCCCGTCAACGTACTTTGAGTCCTGGCCTATAGATTCAAATACATCTTCAGGGATCTCTGTCAGCTTTTTAGCGATATAACCGTCAGCTTCCTCCTGATTTATGGCTATCATCATTCCGGCCACATAGGCGTCATTATCAGTAAAAATAAAATAACGGTTCATGAAGCCCGATGACTCAGCATCCTGAGTCAGTAATGCAGTATTATCAGACATAGTAATCACCAGATTGCCAGTAAGTTGACGTTAAGGGCAGCCCCGCTGGAGTTATATAAATTTGCTTTACTGGAAGACGCTCCGGTGAACCAGATATGGGGGACGCCATGGAATGAAGAGAAAAACAGCGCGGGTGCACTGCCAAACGCTGCAGGAAATATCCATGAGATCGTTGAGTTCGCCGGAATGCTGAGATTCTGGCGGCACCATTGCGCTCCGCCAGGCATTTTTACCCACGCACCATTTCCATTAGACCCGGACTGAAATTGTTTATAGGCAACCGCACTGTTGGGTGATGCCCCGCCCGCGACAGAAAATTCCTCACCGGCATCGCCATTTAAATTAGCTTTTGAATTCAGCGCGGCATTAAGAAGGGAAACGGGTACCGCTGCATTATTATCGCCAGGGGCGCTTTGCACCCGAAATTTCTGTGATGCGTCACCCGCTTTCAAAGCACGTTTATTTAACAGATCCGGCAGTCCAAGATTTTGGAGAAATAATGCAGGGTCAGGAATATCTGCGCCATTTTGATCTTTGGTCAGCTTGTTTAACAGGGCAACTGAAAAATCAGGATCATTATCAATGGCGGCGGCCAGCTTTTTAAGCGTATCAAGATTTTCCGGAGCATCGTCTGTAATAGCCGCAACCGCTTTAGCCACAAATTCCGTTGTCGCCAGCTTACCGCTGTTGTCACTATTTGCCTGAGTGGGAGCCGTTGGTGCCCCGGTGAATGCCGGACTGTTTTTGGGCGCATATTGTTTATGCGGGTCTTTAGCAGCAAGGTGTTTGGCCATCAGGTCATCTACACACACCTGAAGTTCCAGTACGTTATCATCTACATACTTACGGGTTGCCAGCACCACCGCAGGGTCAATTTTCAGGGTGATATTATCGGTACTGCTGGTAATCAACACCATACGCACGGTCTGCGTCCGGCCGCTCCCTTCAGCCAGCTGCGGCTTGTAGCTCTCCGGGCAGTTACCTACAGCAATCAGCGCACCGGTTTCATCGAACAAACCAACCTCGCGGATCCACCAGCCACCCTCGGTTTCAGGGATCACCTGTTCAGCAATAATCTGGCTGCCGTTCTGCGGATCGACATACAGCATATTGAGGTCGGCACGACGCTTTTCCGCCACCAGCATGGTCTGTTGAGCGCTGGGTGTGGGTAACTCCCCACCACCATCTCCCACCGCCATATAGGTAATTTTCAGCGGAACACCGAGTGCGGTGGCATCTGCCAGCTTCGCCGCGCCAATATCCGTCAGCAGGGTATAAAATTTTGCGCTCATGGATTCACTCTCACTGTGTCAATAACATGGACCGCTCCGCCCTCATAAGCGGTGCCACCGGAAATAATGGTTTCGTTGATATACGGATAAATAGTGATTTCTTCGCCGGTATAAGTGGCTGCGCCGATAAAATATCCCCCGCTGCTTTGCAGGTTGATGGATAAGCCTGTCAGATGACGGCTACAGGGTTTTGCATCACCGATCAGGCGTTCCAGCTCCAGATAGGTTTCTTCCGTGATGCCCTGTTCCTGCACGCCAATATCCAGGCGGAACGTGCCAGGAGGTTCCCCGGTCTGCCACCACTCAAGAATGCGGATCAGGAAGCCGAACGGCTCTACCACACGGCGTACAGCACTGGTTGTCCCTTTATGCTGATGGATATAGAAAGCATCCTGCACCACCTGACGCTTAACGCTCTCCATCCAGCCGTTATCCCAGCGGTCAACGGAAAAAGCCCACGCCAGATACGGAAGGAAGCTGACCGGACACGTTGCCGGGTTCCACAAATCCCGTAACGGCACCTGTAAATCTGACACTCCGCTGCAGCTCTGCGCCAGCCGGCGTTCTAGCGGCGATGATCCAGGCGGCAGCAGGCTATTCATCGGTGCCCCCGTTACTTACGCGCCATTCTGTACATGACGCCGCCTGAGTTCTATCCAGCACCATATCATCCGGCGGTGACGTCAGTTCAACACGTTGCACCCCTTCAACGTGCAACGCGGCATAAATGGCACTGCGGCGAATATCACGTCCCAGACGCGTCTGGCTGGTGATGTATTTTTTCAGGCTGGCTCTTGCCGCCGCTATCACCGGCTCTGTTTCCGGCCCCGGATAAAGAAAAATAGCGGCATCTACGCTGTACGGGATAATTTCGGCGCTGCGCACCGTCAGGCGATCAGCCACCGGCCGCACGTTCTCACTGTTAAGCGACTTCTCAACTATCGCCAGCAGGTCAGCCTCTGCCGTACCATCACCCTCACGGCTCAGCACGGTAAGCACAACTTCTGAAGGTGCCGGACTGGTTGCGCTGGCATCCGCCACCCGCCCGTCTGCACTCCGGGCGTGAAACTCATAGGACGCCGATGGCCCCGCTACAGACAGTCCCTCAAATGCAGCAGGGATCCGCAGTCGTAATGACTCATCGCTTTCCATCACTGCCGCAACCGGTGGCACAGCATTGTTGTCGGCCGGGGTTATGGTCATGCGATTTACATTATTGTTGGCTGCCAGCTGCTCGAGGTCGCTCCCGATGGCATACGCCACCATAACCGCCTGTGCGGCCTCATTAATACGCTGACGCAACAGGAGCTCACGGTAAGTGCTTTCCTGCAGCAGTTTAGTAATGGGTTCAGACTCAAGCGCCAGCGTGCGGCGTACTGCATCCTGCTCATCCTCAGGATAAAGAGCCACAAAAGCCGCCTTACGCTCCGCAAGCAGCCCCTCAAAATCCTGTACATCCACTATCTGAGGCGCAGGTAGCTGAGAGAGATCAATGACTGCCATAATCAGCTCCTGTGGTAATGGATAGCGAAACCGGTGCCCCGTTATTACGCCGCCCGGCAAGATCAACCCTCATGGAACCATCAAAATCACTACTGATGACAATAGAATCCAGCATAAGTCTTGGCTCCCAGCGGCTCAGTGCCACATAGACTGCAGACATAATTTGCAAGCGCAGTGCCGGATTTTGTGGCTGATCGATCAGTGCAGATAGCAGGGAACCGTACTCCCGGCGGGCAAGCCGACTCCCCTGCGGGGTCAGCAGAATATCCCGTACCGACTGGCGGAGGTGGTCAGTGTCCGTAATACTCTGTCCGTCATTACGATTCATGCCGATATAGAGCGTCATACCGGACCTCCGGATGTATCACCGCCGGACTTCACTTTGGAATGCGCGTGTTTATCCACCACGATACCGTTTGAACTCATTGCACCACCACCCTGAGTGACACCGCCGTTGATCACTGCCCCGCTATTAATCCGCGTGGTGTCAGCCTCCACCACAAACTCACCGGTTTTAAAGGTGATATTGTCAGCCGCCTCGATCACCATGGATTTAATACCTTTGACATACCAGCGTCCGGAATCCGGTTCGTATTCAAACCAGCCGCCGTCCGGATACTCTGTCACGCAGCCGTCCACGGAATCCGACGGCGGCGCAAACTGACCGGAGTAAATAGCAGGCAGGGCGAAAGCGGTTTCCAGGTTACCGCCCATACTCAGTACCACCACCTGCTCATCCGGCGACGGGCACCACCAGGTACGGCCACCCCCTGCGCGCAATGTCAGCCATTTAATCCAGTTGGTTTCAAGCTCGCCCACTTTCACCCGGCATAGCCAGTTTTCCCGGTCCACTTCGGTCACGGTGCCGGTGCGGATCAGGTTGGTGATAAGGCGCATGATTTCGGTGAGTTGTGCGTTCATGGTGCCAGAATGCCCGCTTTTATATTTTTAACAAATATGGTTTCATTGTTTTATCAATGATACATAAGCTTATTAGTCACTCATCCAGAGAGGAATTTATATGGAATTTGATAAAGTAAATGCATTTTTAGCGACTGCTATTGGCAGTTTAATATTTAAGTGGCTTGCTGGCGGAGTCTCTTCGCTTATTTCATGGTTAAATAAAACATATCCGGAAGAAGATTTTTTAGTCTCTAAACTTGGCATATCAACATTCATGATAAGAATTAGCCATTGTAAATATAAATTAAGCACTAAACCCTATACTAAGAGTAACAAAATAACTCTTATGATCTTTGGAACTCTCGTTGTTACCTCATCGTTGATTGGCTTCTATAAATTCACTGACCTGATAATCAAAGAGCCTATAACATGGCTTTCCATAACGCTAAAGGAAACACGTGATTCCTTTTGGATTAAACCTGAAAATGCGGAGAATAAACCGGGTGAAATCAAGTGGAGCATAACACCAGAGACCTGCTTAAATAAAAGTGAAATCAATAAAATATCATCGATAAAGGAAGGTACAAAAGAGTTCATCTGTGGATATATGTTATCGAATGATAAAAAGGCCGAATTATCTAAAGAATCAAGTAAAAACACATTTTACCTTTTAATTGTAATACCTATTTTCCTCCTGGCGATTTTTAGCTTTTTTATGCTTGGTGTGGGTATGTTTATAGATCTCTATATAAATAAAAAAATTACTGACTTTCATAAATCGGAGATTGAGAAAAGCTATCAATATTTAACATGACCTAATATTTAGCTAACCAGTGTAACAGAGTGTCACGGGTCAGGATTTCCACCTCATTATTCACACCAAGTAGCCGGCGTTCTGCATAACGCACCGTCGGCCCCTTACGGCTAACACGATCGCGCAGGCCATAATGGTGAACACGGGCAATACGTTGCACTCTGTCAACAAACTGCACGCTGGCAGTATTCATGCTGGCTGCAGTTTTCAGGTATTTTGTGGTGCGTAACTTCGTAAACATCTGCCGCTTAATGCGCCCCTTTTTGGTCCGGGCCGTGACTTTTCGTGGCACATAGCCACTGCCATCGGGATTACGCTGCAGCCGGATATTTCGCTGCTGTGTCCGGCGTAACTGCTGCGCCAGTTCACGCATCATACGCTGACGTGCAGACGGTTCCAGATTCGCCAGCAGAGCCACCAGCCAGTCATCTACCCTTTGCAACTCACCCATGTTTCACCGTCCATATTTCTTCGGTGTCATCCGGTTCCGTTATAGCCTCAACGCTCGACACACTGCCGTCAGTGCTGACTAGTATCCGTTCTGTCAGTTGCAGGTTAATACTGATATCACACACATCATTACGCAGAATGTCTGCTTCAAAGGTAAACAACTTTTCACGCAGTTCCGGGTTGTGTATAGCGTCTGACTGATTAGCGCGGAGCCACAACATCACCGGAGCCATCAGCAGATTCTGATCACCACTGAAATCCTCAACGATTACGTTCAGTGTATAACGGTATTCCCATGACATAGAGGCAGCCCCGGTCGCTAACAGTGAACCACTATCAATGAAAAGGTGTAGCTTGTCCGGATTATCCCGGACATAAGCCACCGCCTTATTCAAGGCGTTGCGTAAGGACTGCGGTTTGTTCACTGCTTCGCTCCTGGCACGATATAATGGTGTCCACTTTGTCAGCGCAGACCGCCCAGGCGGCCTCGGTTTCATTCAGTGCGGTATTCAGATCGCCGTTACTGCGCGGCGCTGACCTTTCCAGGCGGCACTGCGTCACTTCGGGACAGCCATTCACGGTAAGCCGCACCTCCGGCGATGGACGGACGCTCCCGCAACCGGGCAATGTCAGCAGGTAAAGGAGTATCAGCCCAGCGCTGTAAAATCTCGTTTTCACGTTTAAGCTCCCTGATCAGGTGCTGACGGCGTCTCAGCAATGCAGCGGTCTTTTCTGCTGCCGCATAAAGCCGCGTCTGCTCCCGGCTGTTGGTTTCGGTCAGAATGGACAACCCGATAAGCTGGCTGTTTTTCTCCGTCAGTTGCTGCGTTTTGCTTGCCAGTACTGTGCCCTGCATCTCAATCGTGTGGCTGGCATTATTCAGCTGCCACGAAAGCCAGCCCAGCACCCCGATCATCACCACCAGCAAAACTGACAGTACGCGCGTCATGCGCCAGCACCTTTTAAGCACCAGGCCATTTCCCGCGCGCGGCGGTTATCCAGCCCCTGATTAAACACACCTTTAACATATACCCAGCGTGGCAGCTGATGGCACGCATCCGTCCAGCGTCGCTGATTCAATAACTTAACCAGCGAGGAGCTGCATGCGTTGCCGGTCCCCACGTTAAAAGCAAAAGATACCACTGCGTCATAGACCTTTTGTGGCATAGGCGGTCCTACGCACTTATCCAGAGCCCGCTCAACAAGCAACACGTTGGTGATAAGTCCTTTCGCCGCCTGCCGCTCCGTAATGGTTTTTCCCGGCACTACACCGTTCGTGTTACCGATCCCGTCGGTCCACACACCCGCTCTGCACTGATAAGGCTGCAGGCGGCATCCTTCATAATCGGCAATCAGTTTCAGCCCTTCAACGGAGGTATGAAGCAACTGAAAACCCGGCAACGTGGCGGCGATGGCCAGCACAGTCCCGATAAGGCAGCGCTTAACGATTGAAGGTTTCATAGTCCTCCCGGGATATTTTGCCGCTGCGTAACAACTTTAAGGACTGGTGTTTGTAGTACCAGTTGATAGCCAGCATCAGCATACCAATCAATATGCCAGCTACCGTAGACACATCTTTGAGTGACAGATCGCCAAGCCACGCCAGCAGCACAGCGATAGAATAAGTGATGAAAGAGCTGATCCGTTCTGAACTCATAATTCAGTCCCATAACTGGATGGTCTGCGCCGTGGTTGACGCCGTAATGTCCGGTAGTTCCACCTCCAGCCCGTGCGGTAAAAACGGTCCGTAGTCAGCCAGCCCCGGATTTGCCTGCAGAACCTGCTCAGAGACGCCTTGCGTACGCCCATAGTGCCGCCAGCAAAGTGCATCTACCGTCTCATACTGATGTACCCGTAATTTCATCAGATAAGTTCCACCGTACAGTGCGGTGCATCCTGAACCCGACTGACGGCACGGCGGGCATCACGCCATAAGTCACCGCAGGCTTCGGAGAGTTCTTCTCCCCGCTTTACTCCTGATCCCGTTGCGTCATAGTCCTGATAACGTTCATCGATCACGGCGCGCGCCCAGCAAAAAACGGCATTGTGGTAATGACGTATACGCTCACTTTTACCGTCCAGTATTTCTGCCGGAACCTCCGCCAGAGTCTGGTAACCCAGCCGCTGCTGTCGGTTGCGGAAGTCGTACAGTTCAGCGTTAACCTCAGAAATGGCCGACAGCAGGATCTGCGTTAAACGCGGTTGTGTCACCGTGCCGTCAGTGCGCATCACACTTCGAAAGTCCGAGAGATCCACATCAGGCCAGAACGGCGTATTTCTGATGACCTCCGCCTTTACCGGTGTCTGTTCGGGCGCCACAAACTTCATACGACTTTCTCCTGACCTGGTGGGCGGTGAACGGGATTTTGATGTGGCAATGCCTCTCGCAATCCCGTGCCGCCCGTGCGCGGGGCACGTTCTTTAACGGCTGTCATTGCGCACTCGGCGCTCCAGCTGCTGCTTTTCTTTTTTGACGCCACAGCGGGGATCGAGCTGCAGCGCATGGGTAAGATGATTCAGGGCAGAAGCAGGATTGCTCTCGCTCAGTACTGCACCGATAGCTTTGTGCAGACGTGCCCTCGACTGATCCGGCATATCCAGATCGGTTGTCAGGTCCAGCGTCTGCAGAAGCAGATCAGCATCAAAACCGGTAGCGGCAAGCAAAGCACTTTGTGCCGCATCTGCCATTTCTTCTGCCAGAACGGTCTGCACGTTACGATTTCCCAGTGGCATAACCCAGCCATGACACAGCGCATTACGAGCGATTTCCAGCGCACCGGCATAATCACCGGCATCAATACGCCAGAGCATCACGTACATCAGTACGTCATCCTGCTGTGTACCTCCGGCAGCCAGTACGCCCTCCGCCCAGGCGCAATATTTCGGTAACAGTTCTGCTTTGGTCTCCGCCTTTTTCACCGTGGACTGGATCCCCTTAAGACGTCGGCGGTCTTCTGCCAGTTGCAGCAGCATCAGGTCATAGCCCGTTGCGTGGCGGACATTCCCGCCCACACAGGCAGCCTGTTCGGCCTGAATGCGTAACCGGTGCTGCCGTGCGGGACTCTGGCTCATGCGTTATTCCTCACCTTTCGGCACAGCTGGCGCACTGAAATCACCGGTTTCGATGTTTTCCACCAGCGCCGCACAGCGATAGTCCTCGACCACATACGCTTCATTAACGGATTCAAAATTTTCAATCCGGTCACGTTTAGGATTGTCGATAACAGAACGGCGACGGGTATCCTCCTGCCAGTAGATAGACAGGTTGTCCAGACGGGTAATCAGCAGAGCATTGGCGGGGAAATATGGTGCGCGAACTGCCTGAAGTCCGCCCATACGTTTCTGGCTGATGATCAGATCGGCAGCGATTTTTTCACTGTTATCCTGATCCTTATTGATCAATGGGAAATACTTGTCTGACAGTAACTCACGCCCGCAGATGACAACCAGATCGTCATCATCCTGGTAAACAGCATCGATCAACTCGTTGACGGCATCCATGACCACAGCATCCAGATTGGCATAATCGCCACCGTTCCCGACCTTCACGGATCCTGCAGCTGTTGCTCCCTCTTTTGTGGTACTCCCCATGACATGATCCGGCGCATCTTCGCGGACTTTTTGCAGCCAGCCTTTATTGACGTCCTGCAACAACGGGTTTTCAGCACGATTGGATGTTTTGGCGCGTTGCACACCGTTAAATCCAATCATGATGCGGTCAAGTGCCTGACGTCTGACGATGGCATTACGGATCCGTACCTGGAAGTCCCGATACTTCGCCCACAGATCCAGTTTTGCGTAAGTCAGTACCGTATCAAAGTTGGTCTGCTCGCATTTATATTCCATATCCTCCATCAGCGTCGGATCAGTAGGTTCGCGCTCTTTGGAAGTTGTATCGGTGGTTCCGGCAATGGTGCTGCCAACCCCCAGTCCGAGTAACTGACCTGATTGCTCAGTCACCGGCGTGATGTTAACCAGTGTCAGAAAAGCGGCGGACAGCTGGATCTGGTCTTCCAGCGCCTGCTGCACCGAAGGTTCTACGGTGAATTGGCTGGAGAGTTCTTCTATTTCCACACCATTCAGGCGCGCCAGCTGCTGCAGATAAGCGTTGAAAGCAAAGCGGGTATTCTTTTTCATCGGGTTTAATGCTCCATCAGCAATTTGTCAGTGTGCTGCCTGCCGGGACGTTCCTGCCTGGCGCACGCTGCCGGTAGTCTTTGCGGCGGTCTTCGGTGCTCAGCTTCTGTTCAAGACCGGCGAAGGCCGATTTGTGCTCCTGCAGGGATAATTCCAGCGCAGTAAGTCGCTTTTCCTGCAGGGAAAGGGAGTTATCCGTACGTTCGTTGAGGTTCTGCTGTTCGGTAGCGATCAGCTCTACGGCTTTATGCACATCGGAGAAACGCGTCTCATCGCTCTGCTCTTTTTTATTGAACAGCGCTGTGACGCGGGCAAAGAGAGACGGCTTTTCGTCACCGGATTCTTCCAGTTCGATCAGTGTTTCAACCGCTTCCGAAAACAGGTTTTCAGGGTTCTGCTTACGGTTCGCCAGTGGGTTCAGTACGGCACTGGCGCTGAATGCGAGCATTTCGGTACCGAGGCTCGCCGGATCATCTGTCGCACCGAGCCCCACAAGATAGGCGCTGCCGGTGTCGGCAAACTTCGTACTGACCTCCATAGAGGTGAAAAGCTTCTGACCTTTTTTCACCAGTTCCACCAGGGGGCCGGTCGGTTCAATATCGGCATAAAGCGCCATCTTTCCCGCCAGCGGCCCGTCATTGATTTCCTCTGCAACCAGGCCTGTCACCCTGCCATAGCGGTTAAACGTACTGTCCGGCAGATAAGACTTGATGTGCTCAAGGTTAATCAGTGCGGTATAAACCGTCGGATTATAACTGGCTGCCATCTGTACCAGCCATTCACGCTGGATTTCACGCCCGTCAGTGGTGGCACCCTCCACCCCGATACGGAAACGCTTTGCTTTCACTGTCATGAGCCATGCTCCGTTTGGAAAAACTTACTGGAGCCTTATGTTTGCGGTGACGGGGGGAGTGAGACAATGTGCGGCACTTGTACGATAAACCATACAAATCGCAGCCGGGGAAAGCCGTCTGGCAAGGCCGTATGTTTGGGCCATGAACACCACACTTTCCCCCGCAGACCTCGATCCCCGACGGCAGGCCCTGCTGCTGTACTTCCGGGGATACCGTGTAGCCCGCATTGCTGAAATGCTGGGCGAGAAAGTTGCAACCGTTCATAGTTGGAAAAAACGTGACAAGTGGGCGGAATATGGGCCGCTGGATCAGATGCAGCTCACTACTGCCGCACGTTACTGCCAGCTCATCATGAAGGAGCAAAAGGAAGGGAAAGACTTCAAAGAAATTGACCTGCTGGCGCGCCAGTCAGAACGCCACGCGCGGATTGGTAAATTTAACCATGGCGGGAATGAAGCTGACTTAAATCCGAACGTGGCCAACCGAAATAAAGGCCCGCGCCGACAGCCTGAAAAGAACGTTTTCAGCGATGAACAAACTGAAAAACTGGAAGAAATCTTCCATAACGGTATGTTTGAATATCAGCGCCACTGGTGGCAGGCAGGCGTAAAACATCGCATTCGCAACCTGCTTAAATCACGTCAGATCGGAGCAACATACTTCTTTGCCCGTGAGGCGCTGCTTGACGCCATCACCACCGGGCGTAATCAGATTTTTCTCTCGGCCAGCAAGGCGCAGGCGCACGTCTTTAAGCAGTACATCATCGACTTTGCAAAAGAGGTAGATGTGGAACTGAAAGGCGACCCGATGACACTCAGTAACGGGGCATGTCTTTACTTCCTTGGCACCAATGCCCGCACAGCTCAGAGCTACCACGGCAATCTCTATCTTGATGAATATTTCTGGATACCGAAATTCCAGGAGCTGCGCAAAGTTGCCTCCGGTATGGCCATCCACAAAAAATGGCGACAAACCTATTTTTCCACACCCTCCAGCCTGGCCCACAGTGCTTATCAGTTCTGGTCCGGCGGACTGTTCAACCGGGGCCGCGCCAAAGCAGATAAGGTCGATATTGACCTGACCCATAGTAATCTGGCCCCCGGCCAGCTGTGCCCCGACGGACAGTACCGCCAGATCGTTACCGTAGAGGATGCAGTACGTGGCGGCTGTAACCTGTTCGATCTCGACCAGTTACGCATGGAGTACAGTCCGGACGAATACCGGAACCTGTTGTTGTGCGAGTTTATTGACGACCTGGCATCAGTGTTTCCTCTCAGCGAGTTACAGGCATGCATGGTAGACAGCTGGGAAGTCTGGTCCGATTTCCAGGCGCTGGCGCTGCGGCCGTTTGGGTGGCACGAAGTCTGGATCGGATACGACCCGGCGAAAGGTACGCAGAATGGCGACAGCGCCGGGTGCGTGGTAGTAGCACCACCAACCGTACCGGGCGGTAAATTCCGTATTCTTGAACGCCATCAGTGGCGTGGAATGGACTTCCGTGCCCAGGCTGATGCCATCAAAAAACTGACTCAGCAGTATAATGTGACCTACATCGGCATCGATTCGACCGGCGTCGGTCACGGTGTCTATGAGAACGTGAAAGCGTTCTTTCCTGCTGTGCGGGAGTTTGTCTATAACCCCAACGTCAAAAATGCCCTGGTGCTTAAGGCATACGACATTATCAGCCATCGCCGGCTGGAATTTGATGCCGGACACACCGACATTGCTCAGTCTTTTATGGCTATCCGCCGCGCCACCACCGCCAGCGGTAACCGCCCTACTTATGAAGCCAGCCGCAGCGAAGAAGCCAGCCATGCAGACCTGGCCTGGGCCACGATGCACGCACTGTTTAATGAACCGCTACAGGGCGAAGCCGCCAATACCAGTAATATTGTGGAGATGTTTTGATGAGTAAAAGTAAGAAAAAACGCGCAATAGCCGCCCTTAATATGCAGCGTTCCGGTGAGCCGCGGGCTGAAGCATTCAGCTTTGGTGATCCGATCCCGGTGCTGGATCGCCGGGAGCTGCTGGACTATGTAGAATGCGTACAGATGGATCGCTGGTATGAACCACCGGTAAGCTTTGACGGGCTGGCACGGACCTATCGCGCCGCCGTGCATCACAGTTCCCCTATTAACGTGAAACGTAATATTCTGACCAGTACCTTTATCCCACATCCGCTGCTGAGCCAGCAGGCATTCAGCCGCTTTGTGCAGGATTATCTGGTATTCGGGAATGCTTATCTGGAGAAACGCACTAACCGGCTGGGCGGCATTCTCGCACTGGAACCATCACTGGCCAAATATACCCGGCGCGGGATCGATCTCGACACATACTGGTTTGTGCAATATGGCATGACTACCGAGCCCTATGAATTTTCGCAGGGCAGTATATTTCACCTGATGGAGCCGGACCTGAACCAGGAAATTTATGGCCTGCCGGAATACCTGTCCGCAATTCCTTCAGCCTTACTGAACGAATCTGCCACCCTGTTCCGCCGGAAATATTATATCAATGGCAGCCATGCGGGCTTCATCATGTATATGACCGACGCCGCACAGAACCAGGAAGACGTAAATAACATCCGGCAGGCCATGAAAAGTGCCAAAGGGCCTGGCAACTTTCGCAACCTGTTTATGTACTCACCCAACGGTAAAAAGGATGGAATTCAGATCATCCCGTTATCCGAGGTCGCGGCCCGGGATGAATTTCTGAACATCAAGAACGTAAGCCGGGATGACATGATGGCAGCACACCGCGTACCGCCTCAGATGATGGGCATTATGCCAAACAATGTTGGTGGATTTGGGGATGTGGAGAAGGCGAGCAAGGTGTTTGTGAGGAATGAACTGATGCCGCTGCAGAGACGACTGGAAGAGCTGAATGAGTGGCAGGGCGAGAAAGTTATTAAATTCACGCCCTATTCTCTTGAAAAATAATAAGTTAAACTTATTTTTTTCGTCTTTCCTCACGTCTCGTCCGAGCCTCGATAAGGCGTTGAGGTTCAGTATATAGTCGCTCTAATAAAAGATAAGTAAAATCTTCAAGATCCTCAGCGGCACTTTTATCCAAAATCCCTTCATGAGCACCATCATTTCCATCATCTTTTACACATTCAGCCAGTTCCCTTAAAGATCCAGATAAAATGTGATTATCAAAAAGCCAGCCCATCCTTAACCCTAGGCTTCTTTTTATTTTCTGGGTAGGCCCTTGATCACCTTCAGGAATAATATCTTTAGTCGCGTAATCTAGACAGAGCCTAAACATAGTAGCCGCTGCATTATAGCAGCCGATTGCTAGACATTTCGCTCCTTCCTCATATGCATTATTTATATGTAAAGGTAAAAATTCTGGAGGTTCTTCTACAGCAATGTCTGCTGGTGAGATAGGTCTACCCACTTCTGCAACATCCCTTAGTCCAAAAAGTCCCCCTCTCCAATTGTAGTTTTCTAAAGATTTGTTTTTATCCAAAGGCCAGCACATAAATATTGTCGTTTGACGACACTCCCGACAAACGCAGTAAACTTCATACTCAGATGTATTTACCTCAGCAAGATTTGTGGATTTTTTTGTACAATTTAATCCATTAAAATCAAAAGAAATTTTCTGCGAACCACACCTTGGACAGTTGTCCACTAACATCACCATCTCAGCCCATCCTATTAGTGAAACTCATATCTGACGATTAAAAATAATAGTTTGATAACTTAACATTTTGATATCAAAAAATCTCAGATTCAACCGTGTGATGCGCGCTCGTTCCCCCGCCACGCCTGCCCGCTTTGCGTAGCGGTTTTCATGCACCTGCCTAACGCTGGTGAAAGACTGCCTTTTCTGGTAAGGCACAACAAAAATCACCTTCCTACAACATGCAATTTCATGCGCATCATGGCATTCATGGGTCCGAATCCGTTATGCTAGAACCACCTAATGAAATTATTCATAGAGGACAAAAAATGGACATTCTTGCATTAAAAATACAACTTGAATCCGTAGTGGACTCAAAAGAAAGGGCTGATCTACTTGCTCAATTAGAAGTTCTTAAGCAAACTGCTGAAGAACAGGTTCGTTCAGAGCAAAAAGATGTAGATTTTGAAACCAAAGAGTTTACCGTAGAACTTTTGGTCAACAAGTATCATAGTGGCCTTGATGACGATACTAATGAGTTATTTGTTCCTGATTATCAAAGGGATTTCGTTTGGAGTGAAAAAAGACAATCTCGCTTAATTGAATCACTGATATTGGGTTTTCCAATCCCATATATTTTTACTGCAGATGTTCTTTCGGAAGACCCCGAACTTGATGGCCGTATAGAAATTGTTGATGGTTCACAGCGAATTAGAACAATACATGCTTTCATCCATAATGATTTGACATTACAAGACCTGAAGTCTTTAAACTCTTTAAATGGATTTAATTTTAGAGATTTACCTCTATCAAGACAACGCCGCTTTATGCGCATCCCTGTTCGAGTTATAGAACTGAGTTCAAAATGTAATGAAGATACTCGTAGAGATCTTTTTGAGAGAATAAATTCAGGTAGTGATATCCTCAAAGATATGGAGGTTCGTAAAGGTTCCGAATTAGGCTCGACAACACTCTACACGAAAGTAATTAAACCGTGCTCAGCTATTCCTACGTTTAAGATTCTAGCTCCCTTATCTGAAGCAAAAGAGAAACGTGATGAACGTTTAGAGTTTACATTACGTTTTTTTGCATATTTAGATAACTATCAAAATTTTGATCACTCAGTTCGTGATTTTTTAAATGATTATATGGCAGAGAATGGAAATATTGACAATGAAAAGCAAGAATATATGAAAGCAGAATTCCAGAATGTTCTTGATTTTGTATTAAAATATTTTCCTGCAGGATTTAGAAAAACAACTAATGCTAAATCTACCCCTCGCGTTCGGTTTGAATCCCTTGCCGTAGGCACGGCCCTAGCGCTTCGTTTAGAACCAATGTTAGCTCCACAAAATTTAGACTGGATCATTTCGGATAAATTCAAAGAGTTAACAACTTCTGACGGAGCAAATAGTCGCGTTAAAGTAATTGAGCGGATCGAATATGTTCGAGATAGACTTTTAGAGGGATAAAATGGACAGTTTTCGTGAAGATTTTGATATTAGGTCAGGAGAGATTTTGGCCTATCTAGATCTTTTAAAATTCATTGAGCAAGCAGGCGCCGAACTGTTATCCTCTGACAATACCGAAAATAAGTTCACCATTACAGCAGAATCACGTAAAACTTTAAAAGGAACTGTATATATACTTTTGTATAATTTGATTGAATCAACAATGAGGGAAGCGATTTGCTTCATTCATGACACCATTTATGAAAGAAACGTGAACTTTGACCTACTTAAGGAAAGTCTAAAATCAGAGATTCTGAAAAGATTAAAAAATGATTCAGTGAGTATTGAATATCTAATCAACAACCTGACGTCAAAAGGAATCTCTTGCGGAATTTCTTATGGTACATTTAATAAAAAGAAACTATTTTCAGGAAATATAGACAGAGAAGAGATTAAAGAAAAATCAAAAATTTATGGATTTTCAACAAATTCTAGTTACATTGACTCTAAACATGGTGAAAAATTAGCAACTGTAAAACGATATCGTAATGATTTAGCTCACGGAAATGTTTCGTTCGCCGAAATAGGTAAAAACTTTTCTTATCAAGATCTTGAGAATGTTTCACTGGAGGTTATTGCATACTTAGATTCTATCGCAAATAATATTGAGCACTATATTAATTCCAATGGGTATCTTGCTAATTAAAATTAGTCAGGCCTGCATAGCAGGCCTGACTAAAATTAAAAAATCAACTTAAGTTCTGTTTTATGGATTGCCCTATAATACGACCAAGCTCTACTGGTACGGCATTACCGATCATTTTTCCAATACTTCTCATAACGAATTTAGATGGATTTTCTACAAATTCGTAATCCAAAGGAAAAGTCTGTAGTAAGGCTGCTTCACGCAAAGATATAGCTCTGTTTTGCTCCGGATGTCCGAATCGTCCATTTCCAAAACCGTAACAAAGAGTCGTAATAGTTGGGCTAGGTTTATCCCATGACATACGCCCATAAACGCTCGCATAACCTTTACCACTAGATTTTAGATGGCAGGCAGCTATGAGCTCTTCAGGCCAATCTTTCCAGGTTCCCCCGGGTACAGAATGGATGATACGTTGTTTATTAATTGGATTTAACTTACTTGATCGATGTAAAACATCCATCTTATCAGCCTTTCCGTCTTCTAAGGGAGGTAGAGTCCCAATAACATCCTTAACCGTTTTTAACTGAATATCTTTGGGTTTTACTAACTGAATATTCTTAAATTTTGAAGCCAGCAAAACATGGCGTGCACGATTTTGAGGAATTCCATATTCCACACAATTAACGCGTGAAGCCCAGACATTATAACCTAGTTTAATCAATGAATTATAAAAGTCATCATAAACTTTATGTTTAGTGACATCAGGAACATTTTCCATAGTCACAATTTCTGGTGATACTTCACGGATTAACCGCTCAAACTCATAAAGAAGAGGCCATTTCTTATCCTTAGCTTTATCCTTACCTTGCGTATACTTTGAAAAGGGCTGGCAAGGTGCGCATCCAGCCAAAACTTTAATGGAAGCATCGCCATACAGTTCAAGGAGTGCCTCTTTTGTCACTTTGGCAATGTCTCGCTCAATAAATTTTGCTTTATTGTTTTTTTCATAAGGGAACCGACATTCTCCCTCAAGATCAATACCAGCAACGACATCTAAGCCAGCAAGTTGCAAGCCATGGGTCAATCCGCCGGCTCCGCAAAAAAGGTCTATCACCCTAACAGTCATTTTACACTCCACATCTATACTACCTACAGTATACAGTCCTTTCAGGAAAATCTCGAGTTTTAAAACACAAGTGCCTCCCATTACACATGAACACATAGGCAAATAATTATAATGAAATCAGAATCCGCCACCTCATAGCAGTTACATTATGTCCATCAAAAAATTTCTTTTTTTCATATAGTTTGAAAAACATACACTTCAAAAAAATCAGTTCTGCTCTTACGAATCCTGATTGCTGTTTTTAACCTCCGAGAATACTAATTCTATTAAAATTATGATTCAATGAGAGCCGGCAAGTCATGCTGCTCTTCCGCTCTTTATTGACCAAAATTCACCCCATAATCCAATTCTCCTCAGCTGTTGGCATCCATCGAACGGGTGTACTCATGGTGGCGGATCTTGGCCATCAGCTCGTCAGTCATCTCTGACATCCATTGGATAGCCAGCCGCTTTTCTTCTTCACTGCACTCACTGGCGGCGACAAGTTTGATAAAAAAATCAATGCGCTGGAGCTTTATCGATTCAAAAAGATAATCCTGCATTGTTTCTCTCCTATCCCTGGGATCGTAGATATCCCCTAAATTTTGCGAAGTAATTCACAAATACCCTGCTTACTTCAACTGTTTATACATACAGTATAATGCGTATTTACCGATGTAAATACTTTCTGCCCTGAAGTAAGAGGTGCCCGGTAGTATTGGCATAAATGAGCACATGAGTACGGAGCTATGGATACCACTGTCGCCATCGATCATCTTCATGCAGGCGCTGATTGAGATAAAAGATCCGCAGCCCTGCCCCCGATGGAATACTGCCGCCACGCAGAAGCAGTTCGATCTCTTTCTCACTACCTTCAAATCCCCTGGACCTCAGCTCACGTTCAAGCTGCAGACGTAACTGAACACTGATTTCCTGTTTGTAGCTCTTTCGTTGTTTAGGTTTCACTTGCCGTAGTCTGATGTTTAGTGCCTTCAGCTCTTTCCGGCTCATATTTTCGAAGTCCGGTAAAGGTGCTGGCGTTCCTCCGGCAGATAGGTCCGGTGAAGAATGATGTAATTTTCCTACGGGGGGACAGTTATTGCCACGAGTCCAAGGGGCGCAAGCGCCCTGGTCGGCTACCGCCTCCTCAACGTCAACGGCCTTACGAACCTTTTTCCACTTTATTGCATGCGTGCAAATCCTGCCTTCTGCAATCGGGGACCAGATACCATATATACGAATACCGTGATCGCCATAAGCACTCTCCTCGTCATTAAGCTCATATGCTGTTCTGACCAGATGCTGTTTGCGGGGAACCAATACGCCCCCTTGTTTCATAATGTAGGTAGCGAAACAGCCTGCATCAGCGGCTGCCAGTACCGCATCCAGACGCGGATTATTCAGTACTGGCGTGCCGGCTTTGCATTTACCCATTACCCTCTTCGCCTGGCCAGCCAGCAAGCGCAGCTCACGGTAGGCCTGACGTCCCGGGATACCAAAGAAGCGGAATTGTTGAACACGATGTAATGACGCCCAGGCGCTAACATTCTCGATGCTGTCACGCAGAGATCGGCCGGTCTCTTTACTGATTTCCTTAGCCAGCCCACGCCCGTCGATGTTCTTGCTGATATATTTTGCTATGTAACTGGTAGGTGTGCCTTTACGGGGGTTGATAAGCTCAGACTTAAAGCGCGGGCCTGTATTGGCACCTAATTCTTCACGATCGTCACGGATGGCAAACTTGCGCAACAATGCGGTAATGGAACGACGTTCCTTTTTACGCATGAAGCAAAGAAGATGCCAGTGTACGGTGGCATCATGGTGCGGCTCTGCAACCCGGACGCCATACCAGCGCAACCCTGCTTTGTGCATTGCCTTGCGAAAAGCGGCGAACGTATCCACCAGATAGTCACTACTCTTGCGGACAGTTGCAGTGCTCCATTTCGGATTAGGTCTGCCATTTTTGAGGGTTGCATGGAAGCGTGACGGGCAGGTCATGGTATAAAACACTGCGCAGTCTCCACGCATTTCCGCAATCAGCTCGAGCCCTTTTACACAAGCCATCATCTCATTACGACGGTGAGCCGGATTACTATTACTGGCATTCACCACATCTTCCATATCCAGAGTGTCACCGTCTTCGTTGATCAGCTCATGAGAGCGGAAGAACTCCAGCGATTTTCTGCGTTGCTCACGTTTGTAGATCACAGCTTCATAACTGGCATACGGAGATGCTTTTTTGCTGACCAAGCAAACAGCACGCATCTGTTCTTCGCGCCATTCACATCGCATCTGCCATAATCTCCGATACCACCAATCCGCGCATAGCAGGCGAGCCAGAGAAGGAGGTATAAGCTCGTAAGGCACCGGCTTGCGGCGCCGTTTCTTGCGGCGCAATTGCTCAAAGGCAGGCGGGACCACATCGAGACGCATGGCCTCGGCGGCGACTCTCTCCCATGCCAGGCGAATGTCCTCTGGTTTAACATTCTTGCTGACAAACAAGTCTCCACTGGCCGTATCAAAACACAGACTCATATGTGCTGCGATCAACGTTGAAAGGCGCTTGACCTGCTCCTGACTCATTTCAGGCAGTATCAGTAGGCCCTCCAGCCCGTTATAGCTCGCCATAAACCGAAAGGAGTCTGACATCTGGCTGTCACGCACGTGCTCCAGTCGTTCAATACACGGTCTGATGGTTTCATGCAGGAAACGGGAATAAGCTTTCGGGCGATCCAGGCTGTGAAAGTAGTTAATTCGTTTAAGCAGAGGTTTGCTGATATGTGACGGCATAGCGTTAACATCAGCCAGGATAACCAGGTCAGGATTAAAGCGTTGCTGTTCGTGAGCCATTTTGGCGTAACTAATCCGCCGGTCCTGTTCAATGTCACGCTGGACGGGATCACGGGATTCATTGAAGAAATAGCGCTCCCAGGCCAAATCACTCAGTGCCTTACGGCGCTGCTGTTCCAGCTTATTATCCGCAGCGTAAAGAGTGATCAGGTTTGAAAGCGCGGTTACCGGAGCAGAAATCTCCGGGTCCGTATAGGGATTAATGGCTTTCTTAGGGGCATTCCAAAGATAAGCCATGGCGGCCTCATTCGAGCCGCCAATGGTTGGTACGTTATGAAATGTGAATTTACTCATTGCCGCGCCCGCACCTCAGTTTCCACCGGGATATCCCGACCGGATGCCAAATCGACACCAAACCAGCATGCTGATTTTGTGGCAATGATTTCTGCTGCAGATTTACTATCACCGGCAGCCACACCCATGTTGCGCTTTGCAGTGATGCGATGGCGGGTAAAATTACGATAAAGCGAATGGATCAGGGACGTGTCGCTGTTGGACACGATAACCGGATAACCTTCTGACGACCGGCGTTCAAGAATAGACGCCAGATGATACTGATCGTCCTCCGTAAAGCCGGCTGTGTGATATGCGGTAAACGTGCCGTCATATGGCGGATCACAGTAAACAACATCCCCCACCTGCAGCAGCGAAAGTGTTTCGTCATAGCTGGCACAGATAAACGTTGCGCGTTGTGCCTTTTCAGCAAAAGCGCGTATTTCTGTTTCGGGGAGATATGGATTTTTATAATTACCGTAAGGGACATTGAAAATCCCACTCAAGTTATAACGGCACAAACCGCGATAACAATGGCGATTCAAATAGAGAAAGTATGCTGCTTTTTCTACTTCATTAAAGATGGAACAATTGAAGTGTTGGCGGACACGGTAATACTGAACATCCGAATTAAAATCTTTAAATAACTCCCTCACGATCTGAATGACAGCCTCATGATTTTTCTGGATCATGAGATAAAGATTAATCAAATCAGGATTAATATCTGCTACAAGATATTGCGGGTAGTCTGTTCCCATCATCACAGCACAAGACCCAGCGAACGGTTCAACAAGTCGCGTGCCCGCAGGCAGATAGCTTGTTAGTTCCGGCATAAGGGCTGTTTTGTTACCAGCCCATTTAAGGATAGTGTTCATACCGTACCTCCGCTGTAGTGCTTACCTTTCAACTCTGCGATTTCCTGACAAGTGACACAGCACTGCACCCCCGGGATAGCGCGGCGGCGTGCTGGCGGGATCGGAGCGTCGCAATCAATGCAAAGGACACGGGAAATACATTGCTTTTTATTGCGTGCTGTATGTATCTGGCGCTGACGCTCTTCTTCAACCCGCTGCTGTACAAGGTCCATTGAGTCACCCATCAGTGTGCCTCCAGAGCTTCATTTTGGATCTTCACCGCTTCATCGCGCAGAAGCTCTGCAACTTCCTTATGGTTAAGCTGGCGCGATACGATACGTGCAGCCAATACTTCCAGACGACCTGCCATCACATCAGCGCGGCCCCGACGTTCTTCTTTTCTTGCCTCCGCCAGCAGCAGGTTGATACCTGCATCATCTGGTCCAGTTTTAGTGGTTCGGGTTTCAATATTTCGCATAGTTGTTTCTCCTGAATTTGGGCAATAAGAAGCCCGGCGGGTTTACGCCATTAATTTCTTTTGTGGGTTAATCAGGCATGGCTAGCCGTTTTGGAAATAAGCTCACCACTGCACGAAATTGATTCATTGCTTTAATCAGATCCCGCTTTTCGTCAGTAGTCAGCTCACTTATATTTACGCCATGACGTTCTGCAGGAATTTTTGCCATAAAAAATAATGCCGCCAGTGCCCTCTCGTTCTGTTTATTATTTACATCGTGCGGGTCACGCATATCCTTAATAAACCGTTCAAGCTCAGGTTCAATATTCAGACCAAATACTTTAGCCCTCAATTCCGCAATATGATTAAAAGCATCCAGTCTTTTCCCCAGGCTTAATGGAATAGCCGCCGCAGTACCTTCGATAGCCATGATTTCCCCTCCAAAGTCGTGGAAAGGTCAGCCAACAGCGAATCCTGAGAGGAGCAAGGATGCCAACGCTTGCCATCTTTGCCCATGATCCAACCGTGACCGTAGTGCACGGACGGGCTTTGCTTTACCAAAAGTGAGGCAATAGATGGTTCCTGTGCCTGTATAACGGATTCTGACATAGCTGAAGCCATCGCGGAGATACGACCCGATATCAACCAAACTGTCATTTCCGGGCTCTGTTCATTGCTTAGCATCTGAGCGTTGATGCACGCGCGTTTTACCAGATTCGCCCTGTTTTGGCGTAACGTAAAAATGTGACTGCCTTCGTGGAAGCGCGGAAGTTTAGGATTCTTATAATCAAACATGTTAGTCCTTTGAAAAGTTCTCATAATTAGACTCAAAAACCAACAATGATACGAAAGTTGGAATGGCCCAGGGATTCACGGACCTGGTCAGTTTTGTACATCAGGTAACGCAAACTTACGCGGTCTTTATTCTTTTCTTTTTTAACCATGTACTTAGCGAGCTTTCCATGGTGGATCCTTTGATAAACAGAACCGCGTGAAATCCCCTCCCATTCAGCAAATTCTGCGGGCGTTGCCATCTCTTTTGGTACACGAATTGAAATATCAGTGCTCATAGTGCAGTATCTCTCGGTTAAGGTTTGATATAAGTCGTTTTATCTTGTCTTTTATAGATCAACATTTGGACAGTCGAGATACTACGATCCAATTTTTGATACGTCAATAGGATTAAAAAATGATACAGGTTAAGGCTGGCGAGAATACCGGGGGGAAAAAAGCGATCCATAGGTTAATAGCTGCCTACGGTTTCAAGTCCAGACAACAGCTATGCGATCATCTTGGTGCATCAAAAAGCACTATGGCAAACAGGTACTTGAGAGATAGTTTTCCAGCCGAATGGGTGATTCAATGTGCTCTCGAAACGGGTATTTCATTGCTCTGGCTTACTACCGGCCAAGGGGAACCAGAATCAATTATTGAACCCAATAAAGATATCAATTCCGTGAACCAGGGCAAAGTAAAACCCCTTTCTGAGCTTGTTTCACCAGAAATTTACAAGGCAACGCTAGAGAGCGGTATGTTAGCCGATGCGGGAAGAGCAATTATTGATAGCAGTCTCCTCCCTTCAACGTCAACCGACCTTCTGCTGGTGAATACAGCTGAGGATTCTTATTTAGTAGACCGCAGTCCAACTCCCCTGGTAAATGGTATTTGGTTGGTAGACATCGATGGAATTAAAAGCATAGTAAAATTAACAAGGTTGCCTAAAAACAGATTGGTGGTACATCAAGATGGATCAAGTTTTGAGTGCGACGTTGATGATATAGAAGTAGTAGGCCGCGCTTTAAAAATGATTAAGAGCCTTTGATATGAGCATCAGAAAGCAACCGAACGGAAGATGGTTGTGTGAATGCTACCCATGCGGCCGCAACGGTAAACGTGTACGCAAACAATTTGCGACAAAAGGCGAAGCCACGGCTTTTGAAACTTTCACCATGGATGAGGTGAATAAAAAGCCCTGGCTGGGAGAAAAAGAAGATCGCCGGCATCTGTCAGAACTGATCGAACTATGGCACTCACTCTACGGTCAAACGTTAGCCGACCCGAAAAGAATGCTGGCAAAGTTACATATCATATGTAACGCCCTAAGCGATCCTATAGCCTCAGAACTTACGGCGGGCGATTTTACTAAATATCGTGAAGCCCGTCTCAAAGGCGATGTTAGAAATGATACGGGCGGCTTTTTACCGCCTGTAAAACCTCGCACTGTAAACCTGGAGCAAAGTAACCTTTCTGCTGTATTTGGGACACTCAAAAAACTTGGCCACTGGCCGGCCCCCAATCCTTTAGCCGGTTTGCCTCGTTTCCGTATTGCTGAAGGTGAATTAGCCTTTCTAGCCCCGATTGAGATTAAGCGTCTGCTTGATGCTTGTGCCGACTCACTGAATCCTCATCTATTACTGATTACAAAAATCTGTCTGGCCACAGGGGCCCGATGGAGTGAAGCAGAAAACCTGCAAGGTCATCAGGTAACCAAATACCGGATCACTTATACCAAAACCAAAGGTAAGCGGAACCGGACAGTGCCTATCTCTGAAGATCTGTACAACGAAATCCCTAAGATGCGAGGCCGGTTATTTTCCCCATGCCGTAAAGCTTTCGAGCGTGCGACCAGGCGTGCCGGGCTTTCGCTCCCTGAGGGACAATGTACCCATATTTTGAGGCATACATTTGCAAGCCACTTTATGATGAATGGTGGAAATATTCTGGTACTGCGCGATATTTTGGGTCACGTCGATATAAAAATGACAATGATTTATGCCCACTTTGCCCCAGACCATTTAGAAGATGCCGTAACTAAAAACCCACTTCATAGCCTCGGATGGAAGCGCTAAATTTTGGCGGCATTATGGCGACAGAGTATTAAAACCCCCTCCAACTGACTAACAGAATAAAAAACCAACCTCATGATAAATATATTAAATTACTGTTTTCATACACCTTTAAATAGTATGTAGTAATTTCGGACGCGGGTTCAACTCCCGCCAGCTCCACCAAATTCTCCATCGGTGATACCAGAATCATCCGATGAAGTCCTAAGAGCCCGTAAGGCGTAAGCCCTGCGGGCTTTTTTGTGTCTGTCGTTGTCCGGGTACATCCGGCTAAATCCGATGATAATCGGTATACGTTTAGGTACACGCTATACTGTGGCCCATAAACGTGTACCAATTATGGAAGGAATCCTCACATGGCGCGTGTTACCCGGCCTCTGACTAACAACGAAATCCTCAAAGCGAAACCACGCGAAAAAGACTTCACCCTACATGATGGTGATGGCCTGTTCTTACTCATCAAAACCTCCGGTAAAAAACTCTGGCGCTTCCGTAATCAACGACCGGGAAGCTGCAGCCGCACAAGTTTAAGTCTCGGTTCATACCCTGCCCTTACACTCGCAGCAGCTCGTCAGATACGTGACCAGCACTTAACCACGCTAGCACAAAGCATGGATCCACAACAGCAACAGGAACAGGAACAAGCGTCAGAACAACGCCAGATTGAGACCGGGCATTCTCAAGGCGTTCCATTGCGGGTTTAAGGTAGTCGGGTATAACAGTGGTCTGAGTCATGTCGGGTCCCCTCTTCGTTTCAATCTGAGGAGATTCTGCCGTGCCAGACACAACAACACGATTCAATACCGTTGTGGCAAAAATGGCACAAACAGATCTGAAAGCCCGGCTGGCCAGTGAAAGGTCTTAGGTAACCTTACTCACTGTTTTTTTTTACTTATAACTATTCACTACTGTTCGCTGAGAAGAAAAAGACAAGCAATACAATCAGATAAATGGTGAACAGTTGAGGGTGTAACTGTTCACCGACTGTTCACTACTATTAACCTTTTGGATTTTGACCGGCCTGCGTACTTAGACTTTATTTCGATTAAAAATTGAAAATATATAAAAGTAATCAGGGATCGACCACCGGTTTGCCAACATTTACCAAAAAACGTCCAACGTTTGCCGCTGTATAAAAATCGTTCTGTTGTGTGGTGAAGCACTACAAAATGACTTGTTGCTCTGAGGGAAAATAGCCACAAAATAGAGAGCTACCCGAAGCCGGACGGAATACATATTCAGACTCAGCCAGGTAAACGAACCGACTCAGGCCGGTTTTTTACTTTGAACCTGAGTGATCACTTCATGTGCACACCCGTGTACATGCAGACCTTAACATTTCACCATCTAACCATATGATTTAAAAATGATTAAAAGTGAAAGTGAACAGTATGAACACTTTTTACTAAAATCATTTCTGGCTCTGAAATGATTGGTCATGTCAGAAAAGAGGTTAGAATCGACCTGTTCGTATTTTAAACACATGAGGTTTCATTATGGATGATGGCATAAAGATAGCGATGTCCCCTGTTCAGCTTGCTGCCGCGCTCTCTGATAAGACAGTCACAGAGGCAGAAACGATGAGTAACCGCCTTTCCGGAGGGCTGGGGCTTATCATGGGTTCACTTGAGCTGGCAGGTGCCACCGCTCTGTGTATCGCACCTGAACCTACCGGATTAACAAAAGCAGGATGTGTTGTAGTCGGTGCGCATAGTCTCGACAGCATTCATGCTGCTGCTAATCAGCTCATTGTGGGCAGAGACACGCGTACGGCAACTTACGAGGCAGCAACAGCAATTGCCAAATCCTTTGGAGCAGATGACGATACGGCGATGAAAATTGGCCTGACTGTCGATATCGCTGTTCCATTAGGATTTGCACTTGGCATCGGCGCAAGCCGGGTAGCAGCAGTAAGGGCTGGCCGCATCAAACGCAGTGAGCATGAGTCGATGACGGGTTTTAAACCCGGCGGGCATACGCTTTCCACACATGTTGGCAAAAGCGATGCAGAACTATTAGCCCGCTTTGAAGCGAATAAACGTTTGCAGTATTCCACCACCTTTACCAACGTGCGTATTGCAGAAGAAACCATATCAAGAGCGCTCTTTGCTAACCGGGGCGTTATAAAATCCGTTCCTGGCGGAGGCGGCTGACTATTCGCTATGCATTTGGCAAAGCGATTGGCTATGGTTTCCAGCGCGGGAGTAACCAGCGGATAGCCATGACAAATATGAGAATTGTTATTGAGTTTCAGCGATATAACGGCAAACCCTATTACATTCTCACAGCGTTCCCGGCTCTATAGGTACAAAATGCAAAACTTCCACTTTCTTGACCAACTGATTTTCGGTTATTTCAACCAGGACGCCGACATCATCAATGATGGCGAGGATACGATTGAAGGCCTAGTACGGCTGTTCAAAAAGTCAGCACCAGACTGGATGCTCAAAGATCTCGTCGAAGAAGTTGATGATTTTATCTCCGCCTATGGTGACGGTGTCGAAGAGGAGTTCAGGAAACGATACGGGTTTGATTTTTCGCCTGAACTTTGGGAAACCACTGCTCATGAATTCCTGATGACAGTACGTCAGATCTCGTCAGAGAAATGAGGTTTCCGGGAGTAAATTTCCTGATAAGAAAAAATAATTGGTACACGTTTAGATACACGGAAGCAAACTGAATTAAATAAAAACCCATTAAAACAATAAGTTGAAGTATTTATTCAGATTCCGACAGCCCAAATTCTTCATCGGTGATACCAGAATCATCCGATGAAGTCCTAAGAGCCCGCAAGGCGCAAGCCCTGCGGGCTTTTTTGTATCTGTATTTTGTCATGTTAAGTCTGAAGCAAACTCATTAAATCCGAGCCTTCAGGCACCATGCCTGGCACCTCATAGTGTCGGTATCCCTGCAAAAAGAACTATTCACTTGCAGATATACCCATATCTACAGGCTCGATATCAGGAAAACAACACCCCTATAATTTTGTGCGATAGCCTGCAAATCTTACTAAGAATCTCTGTATCAGGTTCCCTTTTTGCTAGTGAGTCACGTATTCTGAACTTAAGGTGAGCATAACGGATACTGACACAAGGAGTGTGTATCAATGGCTGCGCTACAGTTCCCCTGTACCTTTTTTAAAACCCAAAAATGGATGGATGACTACGCCGCGAGTGATATGCGCTGCGGCGACTTGACCGAAGAAAAGTTAAAGTCCCTGTATCGGCTGGATTACATTTCTGACCGGGTTGATCCCTGGACGCTTACGCGGCGTTCCTCAATGGATCGGCCCCGGTCCATATTCTGTTGCAACCTGCGTGGCCAGGGGGAAAAGATCAGCAGCCAGCAATGTGCTAATATTTTGTTTGATGAATTCCGTGATTTATCACACCTGTTCTCAGTGTATGGTCCGTACAGATATCTGATCGAAAAAATGATCACCCACATGCAAAACGGTAACGGAGTCCCCTTCCGTGATCCGTCGCTGGACAGGGCATTGAAGGAGCATGTTATTCAGGATAAGACAACAAATAGTACACGTCAGTTATTGCAGGAAGCATTTAATACCTATATCGATTGGGAAAATAAACACCTTCCGGCAAGTGACAAAGACCGGTTAAGAAAAGTTATTCTGGATGGAAAACTACCTAAATTTAACCGTTTTCAGGATAATTTTAATGGCATGGGGATTACGGTTCATGATACCTGGGTAACGCATATCACCTTAAAATCACTGCATATTGAGAATGATCGTTACCAGGCAGTGGTGCATTATAAGGTACAGGATCATTTTGGTCTGGATAGTGATGATATCCTTAACAAAACATTTAGCCAGTTCAATTTTTTCCGTATCTGGTTTGTTCTCCAGCGGTACAATCAGTTTGGATTCAAGCCTTTCATGACCAATATGGAAGCCACTGTCAGGATTACCGGGGGCCGTGGTGCAGGCAAACATTAAAAAAACACTTTATACATTGTTATTGATGGGTTCCATCCTGCCGGGCGTAGTCTTCTGGTTGTCGGCACGTTCGGTTGAAATTGTCGCGGTTCATGAGGATAGAGAGTTTAGCTCTGTGCTTGTAAGAAATTTTCCTTTTACTGACCGGGGAAAAATAAGATGGTGGCAAAAAAATAAAGATATGTTGAAAGAAAAATATAATATTCCAAAAACTGCAAGCGATGGATTTTTCTCCATGGTTTTTTGGGACTTTGGTGATGGTTACAAAGAAGAAGGCAAGTATGACAGGCGCTGCTTTGAAGATATAAAAGCACCTGAAAATTGTATAGAAAAAAACAGAATTTTCTCTGTCAGCGACAGTAAAAACATGGGGATTTCTTTTACTACTAATGATGAAATATATCGTATGGTGAAAAATGGAAAGATAGTAAAAGTAGTGGCCGATTAGCACCCCTTTCCCCTCGCAGAGACTACCATTAAATCTTCCTGATATTTATACCACTATATACCTGCATCAGAAAAACCATATTATTATAATTTTGTGCGATAGCTTGCAAATATTACTAATAGTCACTGTATCAGGTTCCCTTTTTGCTATTACGTCGCGTATTCTGAACCTGAAGTGAGCATAACGGATACTGACACAAGGAGTGTGTATCAATGACTGCACTACAGTTCCCCTGCATACAGTTTAAAACCAAAAAATGGATGGACGATTACGGCGCTCAGGATATGCGATGCGGTGATTTAACAGAAGAACAGTTGAAATCCTATTATGGGCGGGTTGATATTTCCACCCGAGCCAATCCTTATACCCTGACAAAAGTCACTCCTTTTACTCAGCCACAGTCGATGTTCTATGGCTCCCGGGGAGAGGGTGAAAAGATTTCCCGCCAGAAATATGACAATATTTTGTTTGATGAATTCCGTGATTTATCACGCCTGTTCTCAGTGTATGGTCCGTACAAATATCTGATCGAAAAAATGATCACCCATATGCAAAACGGCAACGGCACCCCCTTTCGTGATATCGCGTTGGACAGGGCGTTGAGAGAACATATTATCAGGGATAATACAAAAAATAGTACTCGCTGGAGACTGAGGGAGACTTTAAATGACAAAATTAACTGGGAAGAAAAATGTTACCCATTAAAAGAAACGCACTGGCTAAAAGAAGCAATTTCCGAAGGTAAACTCCCTAAATTTGACCGCTTCCAGGATAATTTCAACGGTATGGGGATTACCGTCCATGATACCTGGGCAACGCATATTACGATTCAATCACTCCGGATTGATAATGATCGTTACCGGGCTGTGGTGCATTACAAAGTCCAGGATCACTTTGGCCTTGATGTTAATGATATTTCAACGTTTAAGTTTAACCAGTTCCGATTTTTCCGTATCTGGTTTGTACTCCAGCGTTATAATCAGTTTGGTTTCAGGCCATTTATAACCAATATGGAAGCCATCATAGAAATCATCGGAACCCGCAAATGACAATGAAAAAAAAGAAAGCCATTGCGCTGTTCTTTCTGGCTGGCTGTATGCTTCCGGGATACTGGATTTGGCTGTCGCTGCGTCCTGTAGAGATTATTGCCGTTCATCATAGAGGGAATGATTTTAGTGCTATTTTGGTTCAAAACCCTCCAATTACAGATAAGGGTAAAATAAATTGGTGGATGGAAAACAAAGCTACTTTTAAAGAAAAATATAATGTTCCTAATCCTGCGGAGGATGGTTCTTTTTCGGTTACCGTCTGGTTGTTTGGTGATGGTTATAAAGAGGAGGGGAAATATGACAGATTTTGTTTCAATGATATGAAAACCAAAAAAAACTGTATTGAAAAAGATGCAGTATTCACTGTGACTCATAGTAAAAATAGAGGTACTGTTTTTACTGTATATGATGGTGATAATTATCGTTTATCCCGGAATGGTGACATTATAAAAGTCTCCTCCGATTAGTCGGTGCGAGTCAATTTAGCCAGTTCCATTTCTTCCGTATATGGTTTGTTCTGCAGCGGTGCAATCAGTTTGGCTTTAAACCGTTCATGACCAATATGGAAACTACCGTGGAAATTTCAGGAATTCGCAAATGAGAGTGAAAAACAACAAAACTATTCTTCCGCTCTTTCTGGCGTGCTGCATGCTACTTAGCTACGGGCTTTGGTTGTCTCTACGTCCCGTGGAGATCATAGCTATTCATCACAGAAGTAGTGGTTTCAGTGATGTTTTGGTCACTAGTTTCCCGCCGACTGATAAATCAAAAATTAACTGGTGGTTAAAAAATAAAGATAGGTTAAATAACCAATATGACATTCCAAAACCTGATAACAATGGTCATTTCTATCTGACTTTCTGGTTATTTGGAGAAGGTTATAAAGAGTTAGATAAATATGACCGACTTTGCTTTGACGATATGAAACCACCTGTAAACTGTATTGAGAAGAATAGAGTATTTTCAATCAGATCCAGCAAAAACAGAGGTATTATATTTACAGTAGATGATGGCGAGTATCGTCTAAGAACAGATGGGAAAATAATAAAAATCAAAGACGAATAGAGCCATTCTTCCTCGCGTGTTGACAGTAATAAAATCATCCGACCTCCTGTCAGTCCCCCTGCAAAAAAACTATTCACTTTCAAAGATATCCATATATCCAGGAACGATGTCAGGAAAACCACACCCCTATAATTTTGTGCGAGAGCCCACAAATATTGCCAGAACTCTCTGTATCAGGTTCCCTTTATGCTAGTGAGTCGCGTATTCTGAACGTAGAGTAAGTATAACGGATACTGACACAAGGAGTGTGTATCAATGACTGCACTACAGTTCCCCTGCACCCTTTTTAAAACTCAAAACCGGATGGACGACTATAGCGCAAAAGATATGCGCTGCGGCGACTTGACCGCAGAACAGTTGAAATCCAATTACGGGCTGGTTGATATTTCCACCCGTGCCAATCCTTATACCCTGACGAAAGTCACTCCTTTTACTCAACCGCAATCGATGTTCTATGGTTCCCGGGGAGAGGGGGAAAAAATTTCCCGCACGCAATGTGCCAATATTTTGTTTGATGAATTGCGTGATTTATCACGCCTGTTCTCAGTGTATGGTCCCTACAAGCATCTGATCAAAAGGATGATCACCCATATGCAGAACGGCAACGGAAAACCGTTTAGCAGCATGCATCTGGATAATGCATTGAAAATGCATATTGTCAATGAAAAAACCGAGAATAGTACGTTATCAAAAATAAAATACGCATTAAATGAAAATATTAACTGGAAAGCCGGTATTTATCCGGTAAAAGATAAAAATGAATTTCGAAAAGCTATTCTCGAAGGAAAACTCCCGAAGTTCGATCGCTTCCAGGATAACTTTAACGGCATGGGTATAACTGTTCATGACACCTGGGCAACAGAAATTACTATAAAAAATTTGCAGATTGATAATAACCATTACCAGGCAGTCCTGCATTACAAAGTCCAGGATCACTTTGGACTTGATGTTAACGACATTTCAAAATTCAGGTTTAACCAGTTCCGTTTTTTTCGTATCTGGTTTGTCCTCCAGCGATACGACAAGTTCAATTTCAAACCTTTCATGACCAATATGGAAACCACCATAGAAATAACCGGAGTCCGAAATTGATTCTAAAAAACAGAAAACACCTTACTTTAATCATATTAATTACCTGCATATTATCCGGTTATTGGCTTTGGCTATCCCTTCGCCCTGTGGAAATTATTGCAGTTCATGATAATGGTAATCATAGCTATATTTTAGTAAAAAATTTTCCATATACAGATAAAGGTAAAATAAATTGGTGGATAAAAAATAAGGATAAGCTAAAAAACAAATATGATATTCCAAAACCATCCACCTCTGGTAATTTTACTGTAATTTTCTGGCTATTCGGTGACGGCTATAAAGAAACGGATGGTTATGACAGGTTATGCTTTGAGGATATGTCCCCCCCACTGAATTGCATAGACAAGGATGCTGTTTTCTCTGTCAGCAATAGCATTAATTTGGGGACGGTTTTCACCGTGTACGATGGTAAATATCAAAGGAAGAAGAACGGTGACATAGCTAAGTTAGAGATTAAATTCGATGTGAAGTGACCGGGATAAACTCTCGTAAGGCTTACATCATGCGGGTGGGATTATCAGAATCACTGAGATTATTCCAAGTAAGAAGAAAACGTCAGCAACAAAACTACTTCGGGTTAAATATTGTGAATATTGATAATGATCGTTACCAGGCAGTGGTGCATTATAAGGTACAGGATCATTTTGGTCTGGATCATAAGGATATCCTTAATAAAAAATTTAGCCAGTTGCATTTTTTCCGTATCTGGTTTGTTCTGCAGCGGTACAATCAGTTTGGATTTAAGCCTTTCATGACAAATATGGATGCCATTATCCGAATCTCCGGTGGACGCGATGAAACATAAAAAAAAACTCTATGGATTATTTTTATTTTCTGGCTGTGCACTGTTCAGTTACCTGATTTGGCTATCACAGCACCCGGTAAAGATTGTCGCCGTTCATCAGGAACGTCATTATAGTGATGTTTTAGTTAATAACTTCCCTTTTACTGATAAAGGTAAAATCGACTGGTGGCTGGAAAACAAGGGTATTCTTAAAGAAAAATATGATATTCCTGAACCAGACTCAGAAGGTAATTATACGGTCAGTTTTTGGGATTTTGGCGATGGATACGTAGAAACTGATGGTTATGATCGGCTCTGTTTTGATGATATGAAACCACCACTCAATTGCATTAATAAAAATTCCCTTATGTTTGTAATGAATGGGAGAAATACAGGACTCTCTTTTTGGGTCGATGGAGGAATATATCGGGTAAATAAAAACGGTAAGAGAGTGAGATTCGATTATGATTAGAACCACTCAGTCAATAAAGAGACAGTATAATGTCACCTACTCTCTACGACTTGTACCCGTCATAGAACAATGGAAAAAGATGAAAAAACAGTAAGAAATTTTCTCCTGGAAACTAAACTTCAAAACTTCAATAGACACCAGGATTAAATCATAAAGATGGAAATTACGCGTCACAACACCCTGAAAATACAAAATTAAATCGATACAGGTTGATAATAACTATTTCTGCGCAGCGTTACACTGCAAAGTCGACGACCACCCGGGACTTAATGTCGAGGATATTCATAACTCCAGCCTCAATCCGCTCTGTTTTTTGCATAGCTGGTTTTTACTCAAGAGATACAATCAGTCTGATTTAAAATCATTTATGACCAATATCGAAACTACCCGATGACGAACTGATGTAAAAATCGATGGGAAAATGAAATGTCTTATTTTACTCACCTTGAGTGCCTGCATATTTTCTGGTTGTTAGCCCTGGCTATCCCTGTGCCTTGTGGAAATGATTGTAGTTCATAATAATGGTAGTCATAGCTATACTTTAGTAAAAACCGCGCCACTTACAGATAAAGTAAGAATAAATTGGTGACTGGAAAATAAGGATAGACTGAAAATTATATTCCTAAACTATCCACCTCATGTCTTACTGAGTTCTTCCTGACTATTCGTTGATGGTTACAAAAAACCGATAACTGAAAAAACAGTCTGCGGATATCGATAAAGAGTTTTTATCATGGCTGATACTTTATTTCTTGAAGAGGATCACCTTCAGCGCTAAAGGTCATTGTCTAAACCGTGCCACAGAGCATAATTGATACGTTCTTATTTATTTTTATTGCATCCGGAAGCAAAGAAAGGACACCAGCAACGTTCAGGGGAAAAAGGAGAGTAAGCAATGAAAATTCATTTTCTGGGGACAGCAGCTTCTGAAGGGATCCCAAATCCATTTTGCCGCTGTGCACACTGCCAGCAAGCCCGCATCCTTAAAGGTAAGGATCTACGTACCCATTCATCCGTTATCATTGACGATCAACTGCTTATCGATATTGCCCCCGAATTCAGCCAGCAACTGCTCAGAGATGGCTTAGATGCGACACAGATACACTCGCTGCTTTTCACTCATACCCATCCCGACCACTTTAATGTCGGAGAACTCTTCAGTCGCATGGAAGGGTACGGGTTTGAGATAGATCACCCGTTGCATATCTACGGTAATGATCGTGCCATCAATGGCGCTGCTGAAGTATTGCCCGGTTATAGCCATGAGCGATTCGGCTTCCACTGTCTTGTCCCTTTTGTCACTGCAGAAACCCATGGTTACCGGATCACTCCGTTATTAGCAAACCACGCAAAATGGGAACTTTGCTATACCTGGTTCATTGAAAAAGATGGAAAAGCACTCTTCTATGGCCATGATTCCGGGTGGTTTCCTGAACTCACCTGGCAATGGCTGGAAGGAAAAAAAATCGATCTGGCCGTACTGGAATGTACGTATGGATATAACGGCGAAAGCCGCACCGATAACCATATGAGCCTGGAGACAGTCTTTGCTGCCAGGGAAAAACTACGTGCGATAGCCTGTTTGCATGCCGGCAGCAGGATTCTGATATCGCATATCTCACATTCAGGAAAACTGCTTCACGAAGAGCTTGTGGCGGCGTGTCTTGATAAGAATATTACCGTCGCCTGTGATGGCCTGACCATTAATTTCTAACAGGGTTAATCAAATGGATTTGAATAAAACACCTCGTCTTCTGGTAATGATGTTTGTGCAATACTTCATGCAGGGTGCCTGGAATATGACCATGGGTCTGGTGCTAAGTACCTATGGCATGGCGACGAGTATTGGTACTGCTTATGCATTACTCGGGCTCGCCACCCTCCTGTCACCACTGTTTATCGGTATGGTTGCCGATCGCTTCTTCGCTTCACAAAAGGTGATGGCTATCCTTCACCTGATTAATGCCGCGGTAATCCTGTGCGTGCCACAGTTTATCGAAGCGCATAATACCACCATGACACTGATAATGATCTTCTTTGTCGGCTTACTGTTCTATCCTACGACGGCGCTGGCTAACAGTATCAGTTTCAGCCACATTAACGGCGTGAAATATTTTCCGCTCATTCGTGTCTTCGGTACGTTCGGTTTTATGGTGATTGGTTTTATCATCGGTCAGATGGGCTACTCGGGTGATACCGTGACGTGGTATATCGCCTCCGCCTCCGCAGTTGCGCTGGGTCTTTACTGCTTTGCCCTGCCGGATACCCCGCCGAAGGCTAAAGGGCAGACCTTCAGCCTGCGTGATTTATTATGCCTGGATGCACTGTCGCTGTTCCGGGATCGAAATTTCTCGATTCTGATGCTGACCATCTTTGTATTAATGATCCCGAAAACCGCCTATTCCGCCTATATTCCGGTTTTCCTGAAAGCCCTGGGTTTTGATAACGCGGCATCGATGATGCAGGCGGGAGTTGCCTGCGAAGTCATCTTTATGTTCCTGCTGTCATTCTTCCTGCTGAAAGCGGGTTTCAAACTGACGCTGCTGTTGGGTGCGATCTGCTGGGTAATCCGCTCATTGTTATTTTCGCAAGCTGCGCTGGACGCCAATATGATGTTCATTATGATTGGCCTGATGCTGCAGGGTTTTTGCTGGGACTTTTTCTTTACCGTCGGCGACATCTATGTGGACCGAAAAGCCCCGCCAGAGATAAAAGCCCAGGCGCAAAGCCTGCGTTTCATCGTCTCCAACGGTGCAGGATTGCTGTTCGCTTCTACCCTCTGCGGACAGGTATTCAATAATACGGTAACAGAGCAAGGACCACAGTCATTACCGCAATGGGAAAACTTCTGGCTATTCTCAGCGATTATCGCGGGCATCGTTGTCGTGCTTTTCCGGATTTTCTTTAAAGATGATCTTTCCGGAAAAGAGGTCCCGGCAGATATAAAACCGGCTACCCTGCGGACCGTACAAAAATGACGACGGCAGGAGGGAAATATGAGTAGCATATTCCCTCTGCCAGCGGGTATAGCGTTGTTACATCCGGCGACAGTACGAGGATAGTTGTTGTTTTTTTCCGGGAAGGTTCATTGGCCCGAAGCGGATACCCTAAGGGGAACCCCGTCCGGAAAAGATTGTGACCATCGCATTTCTTGCCCGGGCTGGCCCCTGGACACTTGCGCGTCGTTCTTCAACAGGTCGTCCACAGCCAGTAAGCCAGTAAGCCAGTAAGCCAGTAAGCCAGTAAGCCAGTAAGCCAGTAAGCCAGTAAGCCAGTAAGCCAGTAAGCCAGTAAGCCAGTAAGCCAGTAAGCCAGTAAGCCAGTAAGCCAGTAAGCCAGTAAAAGGTAATATCCGGATATCCTTAAAGCAACTCACACTGACTTCTTATTTCCGGAGGTGTTGTGTTGTTGTGTTGTTGTGTTGTTTCGTTCTCCCGGGGGTAGCGTCCGCGTAAGGAGTTTCTGGCTGAAGGGGATTGCAGTGCCGGTGAATCCCCTCTTCCGGATACAGACAGGGCGGCAGCCTGAACCTTGCGCACAGACCTCTGACTCCCTCACCTGTAAAATGCATCGCACATTAAAGGATTTTACTTGAGGCCCTGACCACCAGCTCGGGAATCGGTCCGTCGCAGCCAGCCCTAGGGCGACCTGCCAGTACGTCGAACAGTAACATAGTCGCCTGTCGGGCAACCTCATCCAGATGCATATTCACTGCTGTCAAAGGCGGCTTTGATTCCCTGGCACGAATACCATCATACCGGGTAGCGACTCTCATCTGTTGCGGGATTTTAGTGCCCGTTTCATGAAAGGCTCGTACCGCGCCGCTGGCAAAGGTATCAACCAGAACCAGTAATCCATTCACCTGTGGAGCCTCCAGCAGTAGCTGACGGGCGGCATGATAACCGGCAGCCTCACCTTTCTCCTCATCCAGGTAATATATCACCGGAGTCTGCCGCCCGTTGCACCACAGACGATACGCCGCTTCGGTCTCCAGCGAAGAGGTGCGCTGCCTGTTACTGACAAACAGTGCGCAGTGCCCGCTCCCTTCTTTTTGTAAGTGCATCAGCAGCAGATTTGCCGTCGCCTCAGAGTGCAGCTCAACCCAGGGTACCGGCTTGTTCGTGCCCGGGGTCCGGCCAATAGTCACGCAGGGGATCCCCGCATTTTGCAGAGCGCGTAACTGCGGATCATTTTCGGAAGGTTCGAGCAGAATAGCCGCGTCAAAGGTGATCGTGTCCAGTGGATTCTTCCCCGGAGGCACCAGAATCAAGGCATGGCGGTTTTCCAGCGCCATAATTGATGCCGTCAACGCGATTTCCATCATAAATCCCAGCTTTGAAGCGCCGGAGGCGATGCTGAGCGGTAGTGAAGAAAGAAGTGCAATCGTATTGGTTCTTCCGGTGCGTAACTGACGGGCTCGAATATTTGGTGTGTAATTCAGGGCCTGAATAGCGTCATCAATTCGTTGCCGGGTTTCAGGATCGACAAAACGCGTTTGATTTAACGCATTCGAGACGGTCCCTGGCGAAACACCTGCGTGGCGGGCAACATCAATAAGTCTGGTGCGTTTGTTATCCTGAGTAGTCATATCCTTGCCGGTTTATCAGATTTACGCTCAAAATAGCACATTCCCGGATATCCCTTTCTGTTCTATTTCATAACAATATCATATTACCAGGCAGCGCTTTCCCGTAGATCTCCACTCCACACTCCTGTCTAATATCGCTTCATTAAAACGTTTTAATGACGGTTTCTTTCGGTAAATTCCGCAGTTCAGGAGGTTACGTGGTGCAACAACATCAGGATCCAACATTCACTTTGGGCCGCCGTCCGGTCGGGCTGACTTTCGCAAACAAAGAAAAAAGTTTTGGTGGCTATACACTTTTCGCCCCGCAGACATCAGAAGGCCTTGTTTATCTGATCGATGAACAGGGTGAAGTTGTACACCAGTGGCAACTTCCCGTCCGTGCCGGACGTGATGCGGTACTGCTGCCTAACGGCAACCTGGGCTACAACGGCAGCCATCGCACATCAGCCAACCTCTATCCGGCATGGGATCTCTGGCATGGAGGCGACTTCTATGAAGTGACGCCAGATAATGAAGTTGTCTGGCATTATGAAGATATTTTCCATCATCACGATGCTCAATGGCTGCCAAACGGGAATTTACTCTACACCGCAGCAGCCCCTCTGCCGGCGGATATCGCAAAGCGGGTCATCGGCGGGGACCCTCGCCGCGATGCACCGGACGGAATCATTCAGAGTGATGTTGTAAAGGAGGTTAATCGTAACGGGGATGTCGTATGGGAATGGCGGGCCTGGGAACATCTGGAACCGGAAAATTTCCCCGTGCATGACATCTTCGATCGTCGTCATTGGCCGATGATCAATGGCCTGTCCGTTACCCGCGAGGGACTGGTACTGATGAGCCTGCGTACCACCTCCGGAGTCATTGCCGTCAGAAAAGAGAGTGGTAAGGTGGTCTGGCACGCTGGCCCCGATGTTGTCGCACAACAACATACCCCGGTCGAGTTGGAAAATGGCACAATCCTGGTGTTCGATAACGGTAACCTGCGGCCTGGCGTAACCTCGCCGCACTCAACCGTGCTGGAATTCGACCCGCACACACAGGCCATTCACTGGCAATATCGCGATATTTTCCCCCCTGCCTTTTTCTCACCCTACATGGGGAGTGCACAGCGCCTGGCGAACGGTAACACCTTTATCTGCGAATCGGCTTTTGGCCGTCTTTTTGAAGTCACTCCGCAAGGTGAAACGGTCTGGGAATACATTATTCCTTATTTTAATGAGTACCCGGCACACCTCAGCCAGGGGATCATTCCTGGTAAGCAAAACAGTGCCTTCCGCGCGCATCGTTACTCAGCGAACGATATCTCCTGGCTGAAATAATCGTTCTCCGCCCTGATGGCGGAGAAGTCACAACGCTCTACGGAGGCAGGTATGTCAGATTCAAATTCTGTAGTGCCGGATAACGAAAACTTACGCTGGCAGACCCGGTGTCTGTTGGCTCTGCAACATGTTATGGTCGCGGCCGCCACGCCGATCACTGCCGTTTTTCTTATCTCGCAGGCGCTTCATTTCACCAGTGACGTCACCGCGTCACTGCTCAGCGCGACCTTCATGATGTGCGGTCTGGGGGCTATACTGCAGAGCCGGGGAATAGGCAGCTTCGGTGCACGGTTACCGTTTATCATGATCCCCGGGGGAGCGCCGATCGCAATTTTCATTGCTATCGCTTTGCAAACCAATATCCGGACAGCGACAGGTGCGGTGATTTTAACCTCGCTGTTTTACTTTATTGCATTGCCTGTTTTTCGTCGTTTTCTGCATCATTTTCCTCCGTTTATCATCGGAATTATGTTGTTACTGGTCTCCGTTAACCTGATCCGACTTTATGGCGGGCTTATCATCGGTCATCCCGGCAGTAGCTATTATGCTCAGCCGGCGAATATTATGCTGGCTCTGGCGACCATTCTGATCACTATGATCTTCGCGCTCGTATTTACCGGGATCCTGCGCCAGTTATCGGTCATGTTCGGGCTGCTGGCGGGTACCTTGCTGGGGATGCTGTCCGGCAATACCGACTTCAGTAGTCTTAGCCACGGACCGCTGTTAAGTCTGCCACAATTTATCCCCTTCGGCTGGCCCGTTTTTAACCTTACTGCGTCGTTACCGTTACTCATCTACTCAGTAATTTCTATGGCTGAAGCGACCGGGCAAACCATTGCAACTGCAGAGATCGTTGGATCCACACAAAATATTCAGCAGACCGTTCCCCGTACCATCCGCGGCGATGCCATTATTTCCCTGCTGGGAGGATTCTTCGGGACCTCACTGATCATTACCTCCGGTGAAAATATCGGTGTTGTACGCACGACAAATGTTAAATCGCGCCACGTCACTGGCCTGGCTGGTGTGATCTTAATACTTGCCGCCATGTTTTCGCCGCTGGTGCGCCTTGCCGCTTGCCTGCCGGCCCCTGTCGTCTGTGGTACGGCGCTGATGGCTTTCAGTATTATCGGAGTCATCGGTATCGGTATGATCGCACGTGAACCATTACACTCGCCGGGGAAAACTTATGCACTGGCTTTTGGCCTGGCGATGGGAATGTTACCCATCCTCGTGCCGGGGGTGTATCAGAACTTCCCCTCAGTGATACAGATGGTACTGGGAAATGGCATGGCCGCAGGAACGCTGGCATCGATACTCGTTAATTCGTTATTTATGATGAGTGAAAGGCGGTCTGCGGTACGAATGAAAAGCTAAGCAACTATCTGCCGTGGAACAGGAGCGGGCCATGCCAGCAGAGGTGTGTTATGTGGTTCGAACGCCCGCTTTCGGTTACTGTCGTTGAGCCATCCCGGGATCGACAGTAACCGATCAACAGCGACTCACTGCCATTACGGCTGAAATATCAATCTAAGGAGATTACGATTTCCCCCATCCCCTGATGCGCATCGATCGGCCCGTGAAATCCGGCTGTCCGGTACGGAATCATGGAGGCCATTGACCGGTGAAATTGAAGGGCTGGGTGCCAGGGTCTGGCCCTGAAATGAGGGTAGAGTGTCAGAGAGTTCTGCGATCTTCGCCCGTAATAAAAATGACAAAGGGATCTGTGCCGTTTTGCGCTTTGCTCAGAAGGCCAGGCGACTACCTGAGGTCTGCCAGACGCGGGGATACGCGCTTCAGACACTCCCGGCATCAGGGAGTATCCTGCCGCTATTTCAGATTAAACCAGCGGGATAATGCGCTACTGCCACTTTCAGTGACCCGGACTTCACGGTAGCCGGCGGTGCGTTGGATCCACCCTTTCGCATCGAACAGCGACAGTAAACCTGACCCGGCGCTGCCGCCCAGATGAAAGCGTCGTTCACTCCAGTCAAGACATGCGCAGCAAGGCTTACGTCGGGATCGGGGATCCATTACCACGCCCATTTTTGTGAAGTGTGCGTTTCCTGCTGCGGTCAGAGCGCTGCCGTCCGCAACAATCCAGTTCTCCCTCAATAAAGCATCATAGATTTTTACGGCAAGTTCGCCGGCCAGATGATCGTAACAGGTACGGGCATACCGCAACGGTACAGGTGTCCGGGTCACGGCGGTATGGCGGGTTTGCACAGAAACTCCCATCAGGTTTTCCAGCAACCCCGCAATGTGCGCACCGGCGAGACTGTAATAGCGATGACGTCCCTGCATCAGGCAGACAACCAGCCCGTTATTCAGCAAACGGGTCAGATGACCGCTGGCAGTCGAAGGGGCTATCCCGGCAACTATGCTGAGCTCTGTTGCTGTCCAGGCTCTGCCATCCATCAGGGCGCATAAAATGCTGGCCCTGGAGGGATCGGCGATAGCCGAGGCAAAGACTGACATCGCCTGTTCCAGCGAATCTTCTGCCTCACTCTTTATTCCATAGTTGCCGTGGCTCATTTAACTTGCAGTTTCCCATTGTCTGGTCGCTTCCGCGGCCTGGTTATCATTATCGGTCAGCAGTATCAGCCGGTTATGGTGATCACTGTATTGTACCCGAATGTTCACACCACACTGCGCCAGTGACCTGGCAATCTCACCCAGTTCCCCCGGCCTTTCCTGTGATAATTTTCGGATCAATGGCCGGCATACGCTTCTGACATCGAACCCCGCCTGTGTCAGCACATCGCGCGCTCTTTCTCCCTCTTCAACCAGAAAATGCGCATGCCCTTCTTCGCCCACCGTAAATACTCCGCCACCTTCAAGACCAATCCGGTTCTGCCCCAGTAAGCGGCCCATCATCGCCAATGCGCCCGGGGTATTGCGCAGGATGATATGAATGTTATACATGCTGAAGAGGCCTCTTATCCGAAGAATAATCACGACAGACACTGGCAACACGTATCCGGTATGAAGAAAAAACAGATCGCTTACCTTCTTCCTGAGCTTCCAGATGCAGGGCATGGTATTTCCACTGCAGTACAGCGTCCTCATCCTGCCACCATGAAAGGGACAGTACTTTCTCAGGGTCATTCATGCTGCGGAAACGTTCAATCGCAATAAACCCCGGGATTTCCGCGAGGATCGGTTTTAGTGCTGAGGCCAGTTCCAGATATCGTTCCTGTGACTGAGCACGGATATCTGCTTCAAAGAGTACGGCTATCATGATGTCTCTCCATTGGGAATGTTCACTCATGCTAATACCGGTAATAACATCCCGCTTCGTTCTGTACCGAAGTATGGCTTCCGGGCATCAGGGCATCAGGGCATAGCTGGCGGTTATCTGCACCACTGCCCTGTCAGTGAGTGAACAACGCCCTCACCCCGCGGCTCAGGCAGAGAACCTATAAGAAAGCAGTGGCTGATTTACGTAAGGCGGTCTGTAAAGAGACGACAGACAGTTGCCGGTTTCCTGATAGCCCCTGGAAAATCAATATCAGCCAACATGGCAAAATAAAATCAGGCGGACCGCTCTCCGAAGGGTCTAATATTGGCGAAACCATCCGGCTGCAATACAGCGAAAACCTGCCACTGTCCAGGGTCGCCTTTGGTCATGCCAGAGATGCCCGTCAGGTCAGTAATTTGATGGCATTACATGCGGCTAAATATGATCTTGTCAGTGACCCCCTGGAAAATGCCAGCCACGGCGGTTCGCTGTTAATGCGCCAGATAATCCATGCGTTTATCCCTGTACAGGGCAGCAATGCATCGCAGAGATCAGATAATGATACTTTACTGAGTCCTCTGGTTATCTTTACTGCGCATGATACGAATATTGCGCCAATCCAGACGATGCCTGGTTTTAACTGGCAACTGCCGCCACTCTACCCCCGCAACGATATTCCGCCAGGCGAGGCTTTGCTCATCGAAAACTATCCGGATAAACAGACCGGACAACGGTTTATCCGTCTGACCTTCACCGCCAGAACATCAGACCAATGGCGTCAGCTTTCGCCGTTAAATGCGCAGGACCCTCTGCCGGTCGCGGAATTCAGACACTCCGGATGCCGGCATACCGCCGTCGGGGAGTTATGTCCGCTGAATGTATTTACGCAACTGGCGAAAGCACATCGGGTTAATGACGGCAAAGACCTGCCGGTGTTTCAGTAAAGGATGTTTTCCCCTCTGGCCCGGGGGAACCGCAACTCATTCACTGTTAACCGTTAAAGCGCTTCTCTCTGTACCGGAATAAGGGAGAAGCCCCTCCGGAATTGTGGTTTACGCCCGGATTGACGGAAGATATGCCCGGTGAAAGGCTATGGGCGTAACAAATCTCTCCGGGCAACCGGAAGAGAGCTAACTCCGGGGCATATCCCCCACGATGATGTTATGTCCGGCTCGGTTGCTCATCTTACGGTCGCTGAAATATTACCGTGACGGATGCCTGCGGCCCGGTTCTGCGGAGACGGCTGCGGGCCCGGAGAACGTGTTACGGGATAATGAGTGGTTTTGAATCCACAATCGTGATGACTTATGCGTTTAACGGAGAGATCCCAAAATTTCTTTTATCCGGTATAATCAAAAAAAATTCATCCACACACTGCCCATTTTTACAGTATCTGCTTCTGTGTTATTGCTAAGAATAGCGGCTTGAATAAGGTATAACGCCGCATGAAAATTCCTCACAGAATCCAGCCACTCATCGATGACGGAATGATCGATGCGGTGCTTCAGCGCCTGAAAAGTGGTAAAGAGGCCGATGTGTATACGGTACTCTGTGGTGAAGAAATCCGTTGTGCCAAAGTGTATAAAGAAACCACTCAACGCAGCTTCAAACAGGCCGTGCATTATCGTGAAGGACGCAGCGTTCGTAATTCACGTAGTGCCCGGGCAATGCAGAAAAATTCTAAATTCGGGCGCAAACAGCAGGAAGAAACCTGGCAGACAGCGGAAGTGGATGCGTTGTTCAGGCTGGAGAATGCCGGTGTCCGGGTTCCTCAGCCTTATATGTGCATTGATGGCGTCCTGCTAATGGAACTGGTGACGGATACAGAAGGTGCGGTAGCTCCTCGTCTTAGTGATGTCATGCAGACCGGGGAAGAAGCGCTGGCCGGTTTCCACACTATGATCCGTAACATTGTCCGTATGCTATGTGCCGGGATAGTGCACGGGGATTTATCAGAGTTCAATGTGCTACAGGCGGCTGAAGGGCCGGTGATCATCGACCTGCCCCAGGCGGTGGATGCGTCGGCAAACAATCACGCGGAGTCGATGTTTGCCCGCGATGTCGGGAATATTACCGCTTACTATGGCCGGTTTGCACCACAACTTTTGAATACACGGTATGCGAAAGAGATTTGGCTGCTGTATGAAAACGGCAAACTTACGCCGGAAACCCCACTGACCGGGCTGTTTGAAGAAGAAGCACATACGGTCGACATGGACTCCCTGCTGGATGAGATTATTACCGCCGAAGACGAACATTATGAACGACTACGTGCCGGAAAAGCGCGTGACGAGGAAGACTAGTCCCCCTCTCTCATGCTGATATCTCCCGATGTAACTCCCCCTCAACGAATACTTTACCGCCGGCCGATCACCGGCCGTTGCATCTGTCAGGCCAGCAGTTAATTTTTCCATTCTCTGTCCGGAAGCACGCGTCAGTTTATTCTTAAAAACATGTTCAGTGATGCTCTCTCCGGAACCTTGCATCCTCTCTCTGCCCTGAAGCAGCCCCAGCCCCCCTGAAGATCATCTGCTTATTAAACAAAAGGCCGGGTACGCGATGTCTTCAAAAACAATAGTTAACGTTAACATTTACGTTTATCATCCCGGATAGCCGATTAGACATTGTCTGAATAAAAAAGTTAACGTTAACAATCACCCGTTCCGGAAATGAAGATGATCCTCTCTCCGCTGTATGCCGCCCAGATTGCACTGACACAACAGATGATCCATCGCGGAAATGCCTTTTACCCGCGCTATCACCTCGCTCCGCCCGCTGGCCGGATGGGCATCCCAAACAGTCTTATCTGGTTTGAGGACCGGTATCATCTTTTCTATCAGCATAATCCCCTGAGTGCAGAACCTGGCAGGATGTACTGGGGGCATGCCACCAGTACAGACCTGCTCCGCTGGTTTCATGAGCCACTCGCCCTGGCTCCGGACACCGAAGCGGATGGCGGGGGCTGTGCCTCCGGCTGCGCAGTCAATGATAATGGCAAATTATCACTGATCTATACCGGCCAGCACACAGCACAATATGAGGATACGACGGGCCAGTCACTGTGTCTTGCCACCAGCGAAGATGGAGTCCGCTTCGAAAAACAGGGCGTGATCCTCTCGCCTCCGGCGGGGATCTCTGAATTCCGGGATCCGGAAGTCTGCTCTCATGGCGATCAATGGTGGATGGTTGTTAATGGTCTCAGTGAGGAAAAGACAGAACAGAGTCTGATTTACCGGGGAAATTCATTATCGGAATGGACACTAGCCGGAAGCACAGTATCGGTGAGAGATCCGATCAAAGGCTATGCGGATCACTTTATTGAAAAGCAGCGACTATTGCTGACGGCCCCCGGCGAGGGCATCGATCCCGTCACGCAGGATCGTCTGAAACGCCCGCCGATCAGATCAACAGAAACCCTTCATTCTGTTCAGGGGATGCCTTCTGCAGCCAGGGAACCGAACTTTTCGGCCCCGCTGAGTTGTCTGGCGCCGGATGGCAGAAGAATACTGATTGCCAGCATGCTCTCCCCGGGCCCCGGTGTACCGATGCTGTCGCAGGGCTGGGCCGGGTATATGAGCCTTCCCCGGGAACTCACTGAATCCGGGGGGAAATATCTCCAGCAGCCCGTCCGGGAAGTCATCAATTTACGCCGGCAGACGGAGTCCCTTCCGTCAGGCCGGCTGCGGGAGTCCCGTATCATCCATGATAATGCTCTGGCGATTGAAGCTGAGCTATGCTGGGATACCGGACACACCACCGCAGAGATTTATGGATTACAGCTGGGCTCGGGAGCAAGACTGCTGATTGATCAACAGGCCGGATGGTTAACTTTGCATCGTTGCTACCCCGACGTAGATCTGGATGATCAGCAGCGTATCCGTCTGCCCGCAGGAGCCCGCATTTCGCTGCGGATCTTTATCGATGTTTCGTCACTGGAAGTTTTCGTTAATGACAGCGGGCAGGTTTTGTCCGGACGGATTTATCCCCGGGCAAACGATCGTCAGCTTTCACTGTATGCTGCGCAAGGGGAAGCATCCCTGCTCCGGGGAGAGCTATCAGAACTCAGTTGATGCTGTCACGCCGACTCCCGGATCAGTAGCGGGCAAGGGATCCGTTGCGGACCACGGGTCTGTCGCCCTTCAATGATGTGCAGGGCGGCTTCCCTGCCCAGGGTCTCGTGGGGAAGCTGGACCGTGGTCAGTGATGGCAGGAAAAGGTGCCCCACTCCCACCAGATTATCAAAGCCCAGCACCGCAACATCCTGCGGGATCCTCAGCCCGCGGGCCAGCAGGATCTGATAGGCCACAAAAGCCGCACGATCATTACCGCAGACCAGTACATCAAACAATGGACGGCCTTCCCGCAGGTAAGGTTCCAGGATAGCAACCAGATCCGTGCCATACTGATCGCCCCTGGCCATATAATATTGCGCGACCGGCCCAATCTCCAGGCCAGCAGCTTTCCAGGCATCTTCAAATCCCTGCCGTCTGGGGCCGGTGGCAGGTGCGCCTTCCGGCAACCAGACACAGAGCGGACGCCGGTAACCGGCTCGGATCAGATAGTCGGTTGCGTCATACTGAGCGTGGTAATCATCGGGAATATAAGCCGGCAGTGCAGGATCGGTGCTGAGACAGTTTGCCAGTACCATATTTTTGTCCCGTAGCGATGACGGAATCGTCACCTGCCGTAAGCCCATGGTGGTATAGATGATGCCATCCGGCCGGTGTGATAATAGCTGACGGGTCGCCCGTGCTGCATCCCTATCGGAAAAGATGTTGATCAGAAAACAATTCCAGCCGGCCTCAATGGCGGTCTGCTCAATGGCCAGTAAGATATCCACAGAGAAAGGGGTGGTAGCGGTATCCTGCGCCAGTACCGCCAGTGTCGAGGGATGACGTCCCTTACCGCGCATTTTTCGCGCAGAGAGGTCCGGCACATAGTTCAGGGCTTCAATGGCCCGGGAGACTTTTTCCCGCGTATCCTGCCGTACCGAATCACTGTTATTAATAACCCGTGAAACTGTCATCATTGAGACACCGGCAAGGCGCGCAACATCTTTTAATGAAACCATAAACCATCCGCTCTTTGTCTGTTACGGGCACTTTAGCAAAACTCTCTGTGACTGTCTTGAATTGCCCCCTTCCTCCCTCATTCCGGAGAGAGAGGTTCGTCAACACTCCGCTATTATTCAAAGATTTCCGGAGCTGACAGGTTAAATATTTTGAAGTGATATTTTGCAGAATCATTAATAGTCAACTACGCTTTATTTGTATTTATCAAAATTCATTAACGTTAATTTAAGGGTGAGTTATGATTACCAATGCCTCAAAAGGATTATTAGTACTGGTTGCACTGGCTGCGCTGGCTGGATGTCAGTATCACAGTGATGCCGTCGATCATGGCAGACCCGAAGCGCCAAGCGGACAATCCGTCCCTGGTGGTCCTCTGGGTCACGGCCCTGCCGGCGGACCTCAGGCCTGATTTATCCGGAGCCTTCACGGGCTCCGGTCTTTCTTTGGGAGCCTTATGGGTGCTCAGTACCCTGCCAGGCAGACACTGCCCTCTCTCCTGCCCCAACGCGATAAAACCTATGCCTAAGAGAAACTCATCACCCTGTTTTTCTTCCTGCTAAAGATTATTTTTACTTACTGTTGCAGTCAGGAAAATAAAATAATCTGCAACCCTGGTTAAAATAAAAAAACCAATGAATACTGATCGTATCATCGGGTCTGCCTATTGTAGCTCCGTTGACAATGACTCTCCCCCGAAAGAAAATATTGCCTCCTTCACTCCCGGATTTAATGTCTGGCTGCCTTACTAAAAGAGCAACGCACCGTCTTCAGACAGTTATTTTCATCCGGTCAGTGACTATTATTATTGTCAGAATATCAGACCACAGCCCCGGATATTATCGGCGTATATACCTTAGCAGGCTATTTTTATGATTTTCTCCGTCCATTGTCATCGGGCACAGGGGTTCCGTGCTGCGTATGAATTTTCTGTGGGCCTTATATCTGCATGATACAACCATTGAAAGTGCTGAGATCACGTGGCATAAGGAATCTGCGAACCCACTCTCAGGAAAAAGTATTAACATCACTGTTACTGCTCTGCCTGCTGCTGCCTGAAGCAAAATCTGCAGAGGCTTCCTTCCCGGCAGCAGATACCACAGCGAACCGGATTGTCAGTGGTATTATTAGCTTTACCCACTGGCCCGGAAAAACGGGTCTGCCCAGACTCTGTGTGTTCTCTTCAGCAAAACATATCGCCTTTTCAGCAGATGCCGCAAATATGACGCCAGCCAGGTCATTCAATGTAACCTATATTACAGACTGGAAAAGCCGGCCAGACGTGCAATGTGACGCCATTTATTTCGGCCATGAAACACCACGCCAGCAATCTGCGATTCTGGCAACCACTGCAGGTAAACCCACGCTGTCCATCGCTGAGAATAATCCGGAATGTATATCAGGAGCCGTTTTTTGCCTGCTGATGAATCAGACACCTCCCGCATTTTCAGTCAATCTTGACTCACTCTCCAGAAGCGGGGTCCGGGTCAGCCCTGATGTCTTGTTACTTTCCCGTAAAGGATACTGATGTCATGGATTACGATAAAAGCAGAAAGGACAAAGCATCACTGATTTACCGGCTTCGTAAAGTCAGTGCAATTAATGCCACCTTGATCCTGTTTTTTTGCTGGTTATTTCTGTTCTCGACATCCATTTTGTTTATTAAACGCTATGAAGTCAGAAACCTTGAACTGATCTCCACCATTCTGAGTAGCAGTCTGACGGCCAGTGTGGTTTTTGAAGATTCGCACGACGCCACGATAAAAATTGCACAATCCGGAGTCAGAGGGATGTTCAGCTGCGCCGTACTGACCACGGATAAGAATACGGTGATCGCTCAATGGGGAAATATTACGGAACAGGGAACGGGTAACCGGTTAGACAACCTGATTCGGCAATGGATTTTCTCTGCCCCTCTGGTCAATGATATTGTGCATGCCAACAAAATTGCGGGGCATTTAACCATCACCGGTAACGTCAATGCGGTTGTCGATTTTATAAAATACTCGGTGATCATTCTGCTGACAGGAATTGTCTTTGTCATCTCAGCATCAGCCTTTGTCAGTCAGCGGTTGCACAAAGGCATTGTTAATTCGCTAAGGAATATTACCTTTCTGATCCATAACATTATTAAGTCCGGCGATTTTTCCCGCCGGGTCCCGCCAATAGAAATCAAAGAGTTTAATATTTTATCTAATGACATCAACAAATTACTTTCAGAAATACAATCACTTCAGGCCTCATTGCTAAGTGAAAATCAGTCGCTGGCAGATAAAGTTCTGAAAGATCCTCTGACCGGTATCTACAACCGTTCGGCGTTCATCATCCATTTGCAACAGCTGATCAGCAAAGCAGAACATGAACGCTTTGTTTTATTATTTATTGATAGTGATCGTTTTAAATATATCAATGACAACTGGGGGCATGGTGCCGGGGATGAGGTACTGAAAGCCGTGAGCCAGCGTTTAAGCCAGTTTGAAGCAGAAAATGATATGGTCGCCAGAATAGGGGGTGATGAATTCGCCATGCTGATGACAAACCTGACCACAGAGCCCCAGGTCAGCAGTTTATTAAAGAAGATCGCCGAAGAAATATCCAGACCGATTATCCTGCACAACGGTGTGAACATAAACACCTCGGTGACGATTGGTTATACCTGGTCACACGCATCGGATACCGAGAAAGATATTATCGAACGGGCGGATATCAATATGTACAAAAATAAAAAACACAAAAGAGGGATCCCATGAAAATAGCGTCTGTCTTACTCGTTTTATGTGTTCTTTGCACCGCCGGCTGTCAGTCTGGTGGGAAATTTACGACAGAACAGATAAAAGGGATGAAACAGGAAGGATTCAGTCAGCAGGGCGGGGACTGGTCATTGGGGTTGTCGGACAGGATCCTGTTCGGTATTAACGACTCACAATTGACCGCGGAAAGTAAAGCCAGTATTCATAAAATGGCGGCGAATCTCTCTGCTCTCGGCATCAGGCATCTGCATATCTACGGGTATACCGATAACTATGGCGACGCGGCATACAATCAGCAGCTGTCACTAAAACGGGCTAACACGGTGGCTGCACAATGGGCTGCCGGCGGCGGGATCCCTGAAGAAAATATCCTGACCCGGGGGATGGGCAAGAATAACCCCGTTGCCAGTAACCACACCCGTGACGGGCGGGCACAAAACCGTCGTGTGGCTATCATCATCTCCTCTCCCTGACAGCCTCCTCTCCGGCACAGGTTTCAGCGCCGGAGAGAGGTGACTCAGCGGGTTATCCGGGAAGATTTGCGCGGCTCAGGGTCGCATTCCGGCCCCCCCTCCACATCAAACCCGCCCCGTTACCGCACTATCCTCCCCGCCGGGGCACCTGCGAAGATAGCCCTGCCCCGTTTTTTCTGCTCCTGCGATACAAAGAGTCTGGTCTGTCAGTTTCTGTCCGTATGCCATCAACACTGAAGACCGATACGATGCATGGCCCCCTGGGGCAGACGCCGTTCTGCGGGTAATATCTTTACTCAAAGTATGCTCCTGAGGACGGCGGCCAGGCCGGGCATTTACCGGGTGTCAGGATGATTGTTCAGCTTCCCCGCAGAAAGAGATTTCATCCGCGGTCACTTTCTCTGCCCGGAATTGTTTTAACAGTTCCGCGACCAGAGGGAACGTCACCACACCGTCGCTCCCCTGAAAGTGGCCATGTTCAGGTAATCCGTAAAAACGGGCCGCTAATTGCTGACTCAGTCGTAACGAATATTCGGCCGGGACGATATCGTCATTCAGGGACGCGATCACTGCACGTTGTTTGATCCGGCGGATCACGGAAGTGCCGTTGACGGGGGTGCGGGTAAAAGCACTGAGTGCTTCCAGCCCCGGCACCGGTTCGCTGAACCCGGCAACCAGTAATAACCCTCCGGCAGAGGCTTGCGGATGACGTTGGGTCAGATAATTCAGCAATGTTATACATCCCAGACTGTGCCCGATAAGCCAGGTATCTTCATCCGGCTCGCCGATATCTTCTTCCAGTGCAGAAAGCCAGGCGTCAGGGTCCGGCGTATGTGAAGCCGGTAACCGACAGACAGTCACGGCAACACCTGCCTGCGCCATCTGCTGTTTCAGCCAGTCAAACCAGTGGTGTTCAGGTGCAGCCATATATCCGTGCACGATAAACAGTCGTGATGCCATATCTCATTCTCCTCAAAAACCCTGGTTCGCAACGGCGGGGGCAGAATAGTTTGCAGCAGTCTGTCTCCCGCGCAAGACTTTCGCAACATGAAAAATAAGCAAAGCATACAACCAAAAGAGATTACCGCAGCCTGTCACGGTAGTGACCCGCAAGAGTAAGCAGGGGGATGAGAACAGTGCGGATAAACGATTATCCGCCAGTATCGGCACGGATGACCGGGTCTTGCCGGAAACTGCCGTCGCCCTGCACCGCCGTTCTACCGTACCGGGTCCCGGGACCGGATAACCGCCCCGGAACCGGACGGCAACAGGACGCCAGCGATTATTTTATTCGTTCACGTTTTGCTGTTTGCATAAAACACAGCAAAGGTACCGGCAGCGTGACCAGCAGCAGGATCCATACCAGGGTATACACAGCATCCACACCATCATTCTGCAGATTAGTATAGAGTTTTACCGGCATTCCCTGCGGGAAATAGGCAAAAATCATCACGATACCAAACTCCCCCACCGCCCTGACCCAGGCCAGCGCAACCGCCGATGCCAGCCCTGAAGCCGATAACGGCAAAACCAGAAGCCGGAAGCGCTGAAATGGCCCGGCCCCCAGGGTTCTGCCGGCTTCCAGAATCGCGGCCGGTACGGCCGAGAAAGCCGAACGAGCAGTGACAATAAAATAAGGTAAACCGCCATAAATCTGCGCCAGTAAAAATGCCAGCGGGTTATTCACCAGTGTCACCCCCACTGCCGCCAGCCATTGGCCCGGCAAACTGTAAGGCCCCAGGGCAGAGATCAGTAATATCCCCATGGCCAGGGGCGGGGTCATCAGTGGCAGTAACACCAGCAACTCCGCGATACGGCGGATCCCCCCGCCACGGACCGATGTTGCCAGCCACCAGGCGAGAGGTAAGCCGATGATCACAATCAGCAATAATGCCAGTAAGCCGTAGCCTATCGAGACCATGACGGCATGACTGTCGCCATAGGCGAGACTAAAGTGTCTCCAGGGGGTGATCCCCAGTAAGGTTGCAAACGGCAATGCCAGCAAAAACAGCGCCGGCAAAGCCAGCACCGGTAGCAGTGACAACCGCGGGGTCAGTAATTTCATGGATCAGATCAGTAAAGGGCATTGCCTTTCGGACTGGCGTAACCGTTGGCTTGCAATAATTTCTGCCCCTGCGCGGATAGCATGAAATCGACAAATTTCTGTCCCTGAGCCACACCGTCCGGCGCATTCTTCAGTACCGCCGCGTAATAGACCAGAGGCTGAGTGTGCAGCACTTTATCCTGCCCTTTGCTGTCTTTGATGGTGAAGCTGACATTGTCATACCACTGCTTCGCCATTTGCGGATTACTGAGGTTAATTTCGTCCGGGAGTTTGACATAAGGGAGTCGGGCGGAAATCACTTCGCTCTCATATCCGGCAGCCGCATCCACCTGACCACTGTCCAGACGCGTCAGTAAACCGCCTTCAAGGTTCACCTGACGGGGATTCTGTACCGAACCCATCACCTGATCCGCAATGCCTGGCTTCTGATAATATTTTTCAGCCAGTAACAGGGTAAAGACGATATTCTGCCCTTTCGGATCCAGATAAGGATCGGTACGGCCAAACTGCAGTCCCGGCGTCGCCAGTACATTTAACCAGCTTCCGTCCTGTTTCTTATTCGCGGCGGCAAACTCAGCGGCATATTTACCTTTAGGGCTATAGGCAATGACCATACTGGTACTGGCGACCGGGACGGCATTATCGATCAGACCGGCATCCTTCAGTATCTGCATCGGGCCCGGGGTAATGGAGACAAAGACATCGGCGGTGATTTTATGGCTGGCCAGTAAGCGGGCCATCCCGTAAGCCCCCTGACCTTGTCCCTGATATTCACCTTTCTGCTGCTGTGCAAAGGCCGGCCCCAGGGCCTGGTCCATCACTTTCCCCATCGAGCCGGCGTAAGTGACACGGATATTTTCCGAGGCCAGTGCAGGAAGACTGACCGACATAATAACGGCTAACGAACAGATTAATTTACCCTTAGACATCCTTTTTTCCTTCCGTTATATAATTAATTACATAGCGATTATCGGGAGGTTTTTCCGGAAATACAATCTGTTTATGCTTAATAATCGAACAGTGCGACAGAATTTTATTCCGGGTCAATGTGTACTGCTGATATGTTTCCCTGTCAGCAGTGGCGCCTCTGAAACCGGCTGTTCAAGTTCTTTCAGAATACCGCAATCCCGGGTAGGCAAATTATCATGGCAAAACGCCTGTAACTCACTTAACTGCTTTTCCAGTTCCACCAGCTCGGTAATTCTCGCCTGCACATGCGAGCGATGTTCATCAATTAACTGATTAATCACTTCACACCCGGCTTCAGGCTGACTACGGGCCTGCAACAGGCGCTTAATTTCATCCTGTGCCATATCCAGCGCGCGGCAGCGCCGGATAAACATCAGCGTTTCCAGATGCCGGTGCGTGTAGTCACGGTAATTATTGGCCTGATCCCGAAGAGCCTCAGGTAGTAGCCCTTCCCGCTCATAGTAACGAATGGTTGCGACACTGCATAACGACTGTCTGGCAAGCTCACCAATCCTCATTTTTTTTCCTCCACCTCTTGACCCTATACTGGCTTCAGGGTTTTTACTGTCATTACCAGGTTACACCCGATGGGATGAAAAATGAACAACATGAATAAAAATAACAGGACATCGTCTGCTTCTGATACCTTACAGACCCCCAAAAAAATACCGTCAATTCAGCGTATCGTCCCTGAACCGGCGGAACATCAGCATAACGGCGGTCATTGCTGCCAGACCGCTGAACCCGTTTTAACACCGCTCCCGGCGAGCGTAACGCGTGCCGAAGGCCAGGTAACGGCGATACGGATTATGCAGATGGACTGTCCGGTCGAAGAAAATCTGATCACCGGTAAGCTCACCGGAATGGCTGGCGTGACAGACCTGCAATTTGATCTGATCGAGCGGATTTTGACGGTCACACATCACCCTGATGCACTGGCCCCGGTACTGCAGGCTATTCGCTCGCTGGGTTTTGAGCCTGAACTGCCTGACAACACCGCAACACAGGCTCCGCGTCCTGCGACTCAGGTGAATTACTGGCCCCTCATTATTGCTGCCGTGCTGGCATTCGGTGCGGAAATTCTGCACTGGTTCCGGTTTCCGGACGGATTGCAGGCGACTTTCGCTATTATTGCCGTGCTACTTTCCGGCCTGAAGACCTACAAAAAAGGCTGGATTGCCGTTAAAAACCTGAACCTTAATATCAATGCGCTGATGAGTGTGGCAGTCACCGGGGCCATCTTACTCCGCCAGTGGCCGGAGGCCGCGATGGTCATGGTGCTGTTCAATATTGCCGAATTAATCGAAGCAAAAGCACTCGATAAAGCCAGAAATGCGATTGATACCTTACTCCGGCTGGCGCCTGAGTGGATGAATGTGCAGCAGCCTGACGGCAGCTGGCAGCAAATGCAGCCCGGAGAGGTGCCGCTATCAGCCATTGTACGGGTAAAACCGGGTGAGAAAATCGGTCTTGACGGTATTATTATCAGCGGACACTCGACGATTAATCAGTCAGCGATCACCGGAGAAAGTCTGCCGGCAGAAAAGAAACCCGATGACGCCGTCTTTGCCGGCACATTAAATGAGTCCGGAAGTTTTGACTACAAAGTGACCTCAACGGTCAAAGAAACCACTCTCGCACGGATCATCCGCTCAGTGGAATCGGCCCGTGCCAGCAAAGCCCCGACCCAGCGTTTTGTCGATCAGTTTGCCCGGATCTATACCCCGGTAATTTTCCTGCTGGCCATCGTCTTTGCCATCATCCCGCCACTGCTCTTTGCGCAATCCTGGTCTGTCTGGATCTACAATGCGCTGGTGATGCTGGTGATTGCCTGCCCTTGTGTTCTGGTGATCTCGACGCCTGTGACACTGGTCAGTAGCCTCACCGCGGCCGCGCGTCAGGGGATACTGATCAAAGGTGGTATGTATATCGAACAGGGACGTAAGCTGAAATGGCTGGCACTGGATAAAACCGGTACGCTGACGCACGGTCAGCCGGAAGTCACGGATGTGTTAAATTGCGGAGCCCCGGACCCAGCCCGGGCCATCAGGCTGGCCGGGAGCCTGTCCGGATTTTCTGACCACCCGATGTCAGAAGCCCTGGTACGTTACAGTAATCACGAGTCACGGTTACCGGTAGAGGCCTTTGCAGCGATTACCGGGCAGGGAATTACCGGCCTGATTGATGGGCAGAAGCACTGGCTGGGAAATCGCCGGCTACTGACGACTCAGGGGATCGATATCACCGATAATGACAAGCGTTATGAAGCCCTGGAACGTCAGGGAAAAACCCTGGTCTTTTTAGGCAGTCAGGCCGGACTATTAGCCGTTTTTGCTCTGGCAGATACGGTGAAAGAGAGCAGCCGCCAGGCGATTGCTGAACTGCATCAGCTGGGCGTCAAAACCCTGTTATTGTCCGGGGACAATGCCTTTGCCGTGGAGGAAATAGCCCGCCAGGTCGGTATTGATCATGCCCGTTCAGAACAGTTACCAGAGGATAAATTACAGGCGATTGAAGATTATAGCCGGAAAGGCGTCACCGGAATGGCGGGTGACGGCATCAATGACACCCCGGCACTGGCCCGGGCCGATATCGGTTTTGCCATGGGGATGGCCGGCACCGATACCGCCATCGAAACGGCTGATGTGGCATTAATGGATGATGATTTACGAAAAATCCCTGCGTTTGTCCGGTTGTCTCAGCGAACCGGGCGCATCCTGACCCAGAACATTTCACTGGCGCTGATAATCAAACTGGTCTTTCTGATCATGACCCTGTGCGGATCAGGAACCTTGTGGATGGCCGTCTTTGCGGATGTCGGTGCCAGTCTGCTGGTGGTCGCTAACGGATTACGCATACTTCGCGGGACTGAGGAGAAAAAAGCGTGAAATCAGTGACGGGCCGTTAAGCAGAGTACGCGGGGTATCGCCTGCTACCGTGCAGGCCATATCCGGCTGAAGAGATTCAGGAATGACAGACAACAAAAAGGGCCACGTTATAAATAACATGGCCCTGCAATAGTGGCGGAACGGACGGGACTCGAACCCGCGACCCCCTGCGTGACAGGCAGGTATTCTAACCAACTGAACTACCGCTCCGCTTCATTCCCCGTCGGGAACGAGGCGAATATTAATGGCCTTCATCCATGCCGTCAATGGTTTTTATGCTACCACTGAATCGTTTGCCGATTTTTTAATCTCAAGGCTGTTTTATCAACAATTCCATACGGTTAAATACGCCACAAACAACTGCCGCCTTTCTTCATCACTAAATCCAGTCGCGCTTCATGGGCACTGATCTCATCCTCACTGGCACGCACGACACGTAATCCTCCGGCATTACGCACCTCACGATGAATAATCCCCCCGTCACTCTGCTCTGAATGATCATTCTCACTGCTGAAGGTCAGTGATGTCTGCCCGCCAGTCATTGCCAGGAAAACATCGGAGAGAATTTCGGCATCGAGCAATGCGCCGTGCAACGTTCGCTTGGTGTTATCTATATCGTAGCGGGAACATAACGCATCCAGGCTGTTTCTTTTTCCCGGAAACATTTTTCGTGCCATTAACAGGCTATCGGTGATCTCACAAAATGTTTCCGTTTTGGCAAGACCCCGGTTGAGCTTTTCAAACTCATAATCCATAAAGCCGATATCAAACGAGGCATTATGGATCACAAGTTCTGCGCCACGGATGTAGTCAAGGAACTCATCCGCAACCTGAGAAAACTCCGGTTTATCCAGCAAAAACTCGTCTGAGATCCCGTGGACCCCGAAAGCTTCCGGATCCACCAGCCGATCCGGTTTCAGATAAACATGGAAGTTATTCCCCGTCAGACGACGGTTGATCACTTCCACCGCACCAATCTCAATGATGCGGTGACCTTCATAGTGAACCCCCACCATATTCATACCGGTGGTTTCTGTATCAAGGACGATTTGGCGGTTTTTTACTGTGCTCATAGGGCCCGTTTATGTCAGACTTGGATTTTTGACTACAGGAAGTCTACCAGAGATGCGCAAACAGGTAGAAATTTTCACCGACGGTTCTTGTCTCGGCAACCCGGGCCCCGGCGGATACGGTGCCATTTTACGGTACGGAAACCACGAAAAAGAGTTCAGTGAAGGCTACCGGCTGACCACGAATAACCGGATGGAGTTGATGGCGGCCATCGTGGCTCTGGAAGCACTGAAACAGCCCTGTGAAGTGACGCTCAGTACTGACAGTCAGTATGTGCGCCAGGGGATCACCCAGTGGATATTCAACTGGAAAAAGCGCGGATGGAAAACAGCGGATAAAAAACCGGTCAAAAATGTCGACCTCTGGCAGCGGCTGGACCTCGCCCTGCAATCCCATACCATTGACTGGCAATGGGTAAAAGGACATGCCGGACATCCCGAAAACGAACGCTGTGATGTCCTTGCCCGCGATGCCGCCGGTTCACCGACTCAGGAAGACACCGGCTATTTATCGGCATCCTGAGGTTTAACTTCCGAACATTGCCGGGTCACGTTGACAGCAGTACGGAGTCTGTGTCTCCCTGCCGGCAATGCACTCCGGTTAGGCGTCAGCGGATAGGTCCGTTTCCGGGCAATCAGCAAATTCATACACCCCAGTACCGGAAGATGTGCCGTCATAATTTTACCGCCATTGCGGCACCAGGGCACCACCTGGAAACTTTTTCTACAGATAATTTCGTAATTCAGAATACTGAGCCAGTCTATCATCCGCCCCTGGCTGAACATTCTGCCACTCCAGGGCAGGCGACGATGCAGCCAGGGCAGCAGTTTCCCTGCCCCCAGCAGGCTGTAGGGATTAAAGCCGGTCAGTATTATCCAGCCATCGTCAATCAATACCCTGTCGGCTTCCCGCAGAACCTGATGAGGGTCCTGGCTCCAGCTCAGGGAATGCGCCAGAAAACAGACATCAATAGATTTGCTCAAAAACGGTAGCCGCATCTCATTACCGGCGACACCGCCGGGCACCCCGTCAGGGCTCACCGTAAACTGATGACTGACCGGGCACTCTTCGGTATCAATCGCCGCACTCAGAGCCCCTATTTTCAGTAAATGGAAACCATAGAATTTGCTGAGATAAGGCTGAAGGTGCTGATGCAAGGCCTCACGATAGAAATCCCCCCAGGGGATTTCTTCCCAGTGGTCAGGGGCCTTCAGAATTTGTCGTGTCTTAGCTGGCTTCATGTTTTACCATCATCAGAACGTTCAGTATAACCGGAGGTGTTTTATGGCTAGTCGCCCTTTGAATCTTACCAGCATTCCGGCACTGCAGGATAACTACATCTGGGTGCTTAATAATGATCAGGACGAATGCATTATAGTTGATCCCGGAGAAGCCAGACCGGTGATTGACACTATAGCAGCAAACCACTGGCAGCCGGTGGCCATTTTACTGACCCATCATCACGGTGACCATGTGGATGGTGTGAGAGAGCTCACGGCGAAATGGCCCGGATTACCGGTCTACGGCCCTGCCGAAACCCTGAATAAAGGTACGACACAGGAAGTTAAAGACGGTACGGTCATCACAATTTCCGGCATTGAATTCACTGTCATCGCCACCCCCGGACACACCCTGGGACACGTCTCTTACTACAGTAATCCTTATCTTTTCTGTGGAGATACTTTGTTTTCAGGCGGATGCGGAAGGTTATTTGAAGGAACTGCAAAGCAAATGGATGAGTCATTTCATAGACTTAATCAGCTCCCTGCAGACACTCTGATTTGCTGTGCACATGAATATACTTTATCAAACATGGCGTTTGCCCGGGCCGTACTGCCACAAAACCCGCACATCCTCTCTTATTACCATAAAATTAAGCAGTTACGTGACAAAAATCAGATAACTCTTCCGTCAGTTCTCGAAAAAGAACGGGAGATCAATGTTTTTTTGAAAACGCATGACATTGATTTACAAAGAAATATATTACCTGACTTAAATTTACCGGAGTCCTGGCAGGTTTTTGAGGCATTGCGGCGTAAGAAAGACAGCTTTTAATTTTTTTGATTGTTTTGTGTGGCTCTGTACCGTATCATTGCTCGACTTTTAATCTACTACCAACGATGACATATACATGAAGGCTAAAGCGATACTTTTCGCCTCAGTCTTGCTGGCAGGATGTCAGGCATCAGGGAAAGATGCAGATATACCCGTTCAGCATGCACAGAGTCTGTCTTCAGCTAGTCAGGGAGAAAATGGGCAGTACGGAGAAAGAATGTTGTCGCCGCGATGGCAGGATGATGGAACTAACGTCGCACAAAACAGCAATCTCTGGACGACCATTAGTGACGAGCTGACGATGGGGATCCCGGATAACTCCCGGGTCCGTGAACAAAGAAGTAAATATCTGAGTAACAAGAGCTATCTCCACGATGTAACTTTACGGGCTGAACCGTATATGTACTGGATAGTCGGGCAAATACAGAAACGCAAAATGCCGATGGAACTGGTACTGCTACCCATAGTGGAGAGCGCTTTTAACCCGCATGCAACTTCATCATCATCCAATGCTGCAGGGCTCTGGCAGATTGTAGGAAGCACTGGGAAAAATTACGGACTGAAACAAAACCAGTGGTATGACGGGCGCAGAGATGTGGTTGCCTCTACCCGCGTCGCGCTGGATATGTTGCAACGTCTGAACAAGATGTTTAACGGAGACTGGTTACTGACCGTTGCTGCTTATAACAGCGGGGAAGGGACCGTTCTGAAAGCCATTAAACAGAATAAAGCTCGCGGGAAGCCGACGGATTTCTGGCATTTATCTCTGCCGAAAGAGACCGCGGTTTATATCCCTAAGATGCTGGCATTAAGCGAGATACTGAAGAACAGCAAACGCTACGGCGTCAGGTTACCGCAGGCGAACGAAAACCGGGCCCTTGCCCGGGTCGAAGTTGGCCAGCAAATCCGGCTGACGCAGGCCGCTGAAATGGCCGGGATTTCTGTATCAACGCTGAAAAGTTTCAATGCCGGTTATAAGCAGGGAACCACTGCCCCGCAGGGCCCGCAGTACATCATGGTACCGAAGTCCCATGTGGAGCAGCTGAAAAACTCGCTGGCTGCCTCGGATATTCAGGCGATACAGCCTGAACTGATGGCCAGTAATGCCCCGACCACATCTGGCAGTTATAAAGTGCGTCGTGGAGACACCCTGTCGGGTGTAGCAGCAAAAAATGGCCTTAGCGTAGCGGCATTGAGATCGTTCAATAATCTGCGCACTGCCGGGCTAAAAGCCGGCCAGATACTGAAACTGAGCCCACGGACTACGGGCACAGTCAGTCAACTGGCGGATAATGGAAACAGCATCACCTACCAGGTTCGTAAGGGTGATTCTCTTTCCAGCATCGCTGCGAGACACGGTGTTAACATCAAAGATGTTATGCGCTGGAATGCGCTTTTATCTGATGAGCGGTCAATCCGGCCCGGTGATAAATTGACGCTGTTTGTAAACAATAGCTGATAGTGCACCGCAGATAAAAAAGGGCTGACCTTGAGGGGCAGCCCTTTTTTTATGCGCTTGTGATAAGTCCTGATAATGGGTCGACAGTTTGCTGACAGTAAACGCCTGATGAGCCTCATCAGGCGTTTGTGTATGCAGGCGGCGGTTATGGACTGGTGGCTAAAGAGAGATTGCCACGGATTCAGAATGAAAACTCCGCCAGTAACGGGTTGTGATCGGAGGCTGTGGTCTCCAGCACGCTGGCCTGCTTCACTTCCATATTACGGTAGAAAATAAAATCCAGCGGGCGTCCGAACGCTTTGCGCCGGTGATCCTGCGGAAACAACACTTCCCGTAACCGTTGCTGACGCATAAACTGATACAGCACATGGATACGCTGACGGCTCCAGGCATTAAAATCGCCAGCCATCAGTACCGGTCCGTTATGGTGACGGATATGCTCACCGATAGCCTCAAGTTGTTTGCGATAAACATCAATTCCGAGACTAAAGTTAACCGCATGAATATTCACCACCAGTAAAAACCGGCTGTCAGGCATCGGGTAAACAGTCACCAGTGCTGACTTTGCCAGCCGCAGAAGCGGCTCTCGTTCTCTCAGAGGGCAGCAATAAATCGCCGGAGAGGAAGACAATGTCATTACGCCGGAGGGGTGCTGAGGAAGAACAAAGGCCGGCACCTGGTCTGCAGCAATATAATGCCGGGTGGCGAATGAAACCAGTTCAGGTGTCGTCTGAGCTTCCTGTAATAACACCAGATGGCTGCCTTTACCAAACCCCTGCAGGACTGAACGCCAGTCAGCTCTTTGCTGTTTGAAAATATTCCAGACCAGAACTTTTAAGGTGCTGTAATCAGGTAACTCCGTTCCGCCAGGTAAGGTATGGGACGCGGGAAGGCGCAGTTCAGGAGGAAAAACCCTCTCTGCAGGCTGTCCTGCCACATAACGCATTGCGTAGGTTTTTTTTCGCACCCTCTTCTCTTTTGCTCCGGGAGACATCATCTCTCCATAATAATACTCTTCGTCAGTTGAAGACAGCGACATTCGGTATCTTCAGTTCTTTTTAACTCTTTTTACAGTTAATCATTTCCGATACTCAGCCCCCTCTTTTCGCCGCAAAAACGTGGCAGATATCGGCATTCTTCCTGCCCTGACGTCTGAGTGATCGGGTTATTCCCCCCGGATAATTGGCGGATATCACGCCAGCCTCTGACAAATTTACGATGAAATAAGCGGTTCACTGTGGCGGAAGCAACGAACATCGGGAGATCACTGAGTAAAATTACCGTTAATAAAATCGTAACCTATTGCTCCCGGCTTATATTTATTTTTGATATAAACTTTTCTATAAAAGTACTATTTTGGTTATATCTAAAGTGACTAACAATGACTGTTTTGTTATTTCTCCGCCAGTGGTTTCCGACTTAGCATCAGGCTTTTATAAGGGGAACCAGGATGAATAAAACAGTAAAATATACTTTCGCTCTCAGTACGTTAGTACTGTCATTATCTGCGCAAGCCGAAAATATTGTCATCGGCTATCAGACCGGGGTTGATCCTTCTAAAGTTCCCCAGGCAGCGGGCACTTACCAGAAAGAAATCGGCCAGCCTCTGGAATGGAGACGTTTTGACAGTGGTCCGGGCGTGGTAGCGGCGCTGGTATCGGGCGCGATACAAATCGGTGATTTAGGGTCCAGCCCCTTCGCTGCAGCCGCATCACGAGGAGCCCCGATTGTGGCGTTTCTGGTCGCCGATCAGATTCAGTCATCCGAAGCACTGGTTGTCCGCAATGGCAGTGGCATCCGGAGCTTTGCCGACCTGAAAGGCAAAACTATCGCCACCCCTTTCGTTTCCACATCACATTTTAGTCTGCTGGGTGCTCTTCAGCATTGGGGGCTTTCCGAAAAACAGGTCAATATCGTCAATCTTCAGCCGCTGGAAATTGCCGCAGCCTGGAAGCGCGGCGATATAGACGGGGCGTTTGTCTGGTCACCGGCATTAAGTGAAATTGAAAAAACAGGGACGGTACTGACCGATGCGGCTCAGGTGGGTAAGTGGGGACATCCGACATTTGAAGTCTGGGTTGCCCGCAAAGATTTTGCCGAAAAACACCCGGAAGTCCTGAAGAAATTCGCGGCTGTCTCACTGGCAAGTTTCGATGACTACCGTCAGCATCCGGAAAAATGGAATGCCGGGTCGGCGAATGCGGCGGCGACGGCACGACTGGTAGGCGTTAATGCTGCGGATGTCCCCGCCCTGATCTCTGGTAACCGTTACCCGGATGCCAGTGAACAGGTGAGCCCTGAATTCCTTGGCGGCGGTACGGTAAAGGCGACCGCAGAAACCGCTCAGTTCCTGTATCAGCAGAAACGTATCTCCGGAGTGCTTCCTGACTACAGTCCGTATGTCAGCAGTCAGTATATTCCCGAATCTCGCTAACAGGGGGGAGCTATGAGCCGGTTAACTGCACAGAATATCAGCCTGGGGTATCCGAAGGGACGTACCTTCCGGCCAATCATCGAAGATTTTTCATTAACCCTCGAACAGGGAAAGATAACCGTCCTGCTCGGATCTTCCGGCTGCGGTAAATCGACCATTCTTAATATTCTTGCAGGCTTCAAAGCCCCTGATCACGGAGAAATAACACTGGACGGACAGCGCCTCACTGCACCTTCAGGACAGCGGGCCGTCGTTTTTCAGGACGATGCGCTGATGCCCTGGCTGAATGCCATTGATAATGTCGCCCTCGGGCTGCGTATCCGGGGTGTCAGTAAAGCCGAAAGGCGGCAACAGGCACAGCATTATCTGCGACTGGTCGGCCTGGCTGATTATGCACAGCACGCTATCCATGAACTTTCCGGCGGACAACGTCAGCGACTGGGACTTGCACGGGTTCTGGCCATACAGCCGGAATTCATTCTACTGGATGAACCCTTCGGTGCTCTCGATGCGCTGACCCGCGAAAAGATGCAACGCTTGCTGCTGCAAATATGGAAAGAAACCGGCGTCGGTATTTTGTTAATTACCCACAGCGTCGATGAAGGCCTGTTACTGGCAAGTTCGTTATATGTCCTCAAAGGCCCCCCGCTGGATATCATTGGCCGCTTTTCACCGGAATTTTCACGGCGCTTCGGTCAGGAAGAAAAAGTGAAATCATTAAAAACTGACCCGCTGTTCGCGGAGCAACGCCAGAAAATACTTGAGCTGTTACTGGAGGAAGACGATGACTCACCGGGACGTTGATCAGTTGACCACACCTGTTGTGATCAGGAAAAAAAACGCCGGCATCAGACTGTCGGATCACCCCTATCTCATTTCATGGATGAGCCTCGCTATCGTCGGTCTGTTCTGGTGGATTGCCCCTTATGCCGGATGGCTTAACCCGTTATTTTTCCCGACGCTCCCGCAGCTTGTGCGGGCCTTTGATACCTTATGGCATCAGGGGTATCTGGATATGACGCTGGGTCAGCACATCGAAGCCAGTCTGTTCCGGATAGTGACAGCACTGTTTTTTGCGGTGATCACCGCGGTTCCGCTGGGTATCCTGATGGGACTTAACAAAATTACCAAAGCCGTTGTGGATCCTTTCCTCGATTTTTATCGTCCTATTCCGCCACTGGCGTATCTGCCCCTGATCGTTATCTGGTTCGGTATCGGAGAAGTTTCAAAAATCCTGCTGATTTACCTGTCAATTTTTGCCCCGCTGGTTATCTCCGCTTCTGAAGCTGTGCGTCGCGTGGATCAGAACCGGATTCAGGTCGTCCGTTGCCTGGGGGCAACTAATACGCAGGTGATCCGGTTAGTGATTTTACCCGCGATCCTGCCCGATCTTTTGACCGGATTGAGGATCGCACTCGGGGTCGGCTGGTCAACACTGGTCGCCGCAGAGCTGATTGCGGCCAACCGTGGTTTAGGCTTTATGGTGGAGTCAGCGGCCCAGTATCTTTCTACGGAAATCGTGGTAGCCGGAATTATTCTGATTGCCGCGATCGCGTTGATCATTGAATTCGGCTTACGCCAATTACAGAAACACTTTGTCAGCTGGAGTGTACAAGATGCCAGAGGTTAAACGTATTGCAAGTGCCCTTGGCGCGGAAGTTTCAGGCATCAATTTATGCCAGCCCCTCCAGCCCGGGGAAGTCCGTGAGCTGAGAGCGTTATTGAACCGGCATCAGGTACTCTTCTTTCGTCAGCAGCCGGTAACGCCGCAGCAGCAATGCCAACTGGCGTATAATTTTGGTGATCTGCATATCCATCCCATCTATCCGGCCACCCGGGAACAACCTGAAATCATGGTTCTGGACACTGACCTGAATGATTTACGTGATAATGCACTCTGGCATACAGATGTCACCTTTATTGAAACTCCGCCAATGGCTTCTGTACTCAGCGCACGGCAGGTGCCCGCCTTTGGTGGTGATACGCTGTGGGCCAGTTGCAGTGCCGCATATGATGCTCTGTCAGCCCCGCTACAGGCGTTACTCGAACCGCTTCATGCTGAGCATGATATCAGCCTGTCATTTCCTGCCAGCCGGTTTGCGGCAACGCCTGAAGATGCGGCACGTTTTGCTCAGGCCAGCCGTGATCATCCGCCGGTGATCCATCCGGTGATCCGGGTACATCCTGAAACAGGCAGAAAAGGCCTGTTTGTCTCCGCAGGCTTTACCCGGAAAATCGTCGAACTGGAGGCTCAGGAAAGCCGCGCGCTGTTAGATTTTTTATTTACTCAGAGCACACGGCCTGAGTTTTGTGTTCGCTGGCACTGGCAAAAAGATGACCTGGTTATCTGGGATAACCGGATAACACAACATTATGCCTGTGATGATTACCGGCCTCAGCGCCGGGTAATGCATCGGGCGACCATCCTCGGCGATCGTCCGGCGGGGCCTTTAAATTAAATGGTCAGGGGCTGAAGAATAGCATCAATTTTTTCAGTCCCGGATTTGCCAGTAATATTCATCCGGCCATATTCAGCACACGTCAAATATCCCAATTATTTTACTGAAGTTATTCCGGTCGTTGTCAGAATTCATTCCCCGGGGATAGAGGCCCGGTAACCGGCAGACTTGTTATTGTTTACCCGACTGAACACCAAAATATCACGCTCCCGGAAAACCAGTTTTATCTATCGATATAATCAACTTAATCAGACTAATCATCTGAAATTTTATAATAAATGTGATGCTTGTCATAAAAAAATGACAATACCCTGATCTGCTGTTATAGGTTTATAACCTGTGATCTTATTTTTATATAAGGAGGCTTCCCGGACTTCCCTTTCCCAATGAATACCTAAATGATTCCCAGCCTGTGTTCATCACTTTAATTATTGCCAGGTTAATTCTCATAATAATCAACAATAAATAAGGTAATTATGACTCAACCATCGCCTCAGGATACAAAGACCACCTCAGAAAAACAGACTTCAGATATTACACCGGCAACACCTTCTGATGAAGTGACTACCTCATTTCTCAGTGCGAGTGCTTTTCTGCTTACCGCGTCGGGTATTGCGGCTATCGCCGGCTTTCTCTATGGCTATGATACCGGGATTATTTCCGGTGCATTACTGCAAATAACCCATGACTTCTCACTTTCCAGTCATGCTCAGGAATGGGTAACCAGTGCCATTCTGGTGGGTGCAGTCATCGGAGCACTTGTCTGCGGTAAGCTCTCCGGACTTATTGGCCGGCGCTATACCGTGATGACCGTTGCCGCTATCTTTGCCATTGGCGTTATCGCCTCAGGCCTTTCAGGCTCAGCCATTAGTTTAGCCATTGCCCGTATTGTTCTCGGCTTTGCTGTGGGCGGAGCCTCGCAGATTGTTCCGGTGTATATTGCCGAACTGGCTCCTCCGGAAAAACGCGGCCGCCTTGTGACCTTTTTTAATATTTCTATTGGTGCCGGGATACTGACCGCGGGACTCGTCGGTGCATTCCTGCAGGATATCTGGTCCTGGCGGATTATGTTTTCCGTCGCGGCTATCCCCGCACTGATCCTGCTATTGGGTATGCTGCCCCTGCCGGAAAGCCCACGCTGGCTGGTTGGCCAGAAGCGTATCAAAGAAGCCCGTGTCGCGTTAAATATGGTCAGGGAAACAGACCGTGAAGTCAGGCATGAATTAAGAAATATCCAAAAAGTGCACGATAAAGCAGAACGGAAATCAGTGGCGAGCTGGAAGGATCTTAAGCAGCCCTGGCTGCGTCCGGCTCTGCTCGCAGGTCTGGGAGTCGCTGCTTTTACCCAGCTCTCAGGGATAGAGATGATGATTTACTATACGCCGACCTTTCTGACCGATGCAGGATTCAGCCGCGGAACCGCTCTGCATTCTGCGCTCGGGGTTGCCGTCATCTATCTCCTGCTCACCATCACCGGTAAGTTATTAGTGGATCGTATCGGCCGCCGTACACTGACGTTATGGATGATGCCTGGCGCAATCATTAGCCTGCTGCTGTTAGGCGGTGTGTTTGTGATGAACAGTCATGGCGGCCAGTATAGCTGGCTGATTGTCATCTGCCTGTTTGCATTTATGATCTTTAATTCAGGCGGTATACAGGTCATAGGCTGGCTGATCGGGTCTGAAGTGTATCCGATGGGGATCAGGGAGAAAGCGACCAGTCTGCATGCTGCCATACTCTGGGGGTCAAACCTGTTACTGACAGGTACCGCACTTTCACTGGTCAATTTGCTAGGGATTGGTGGTGCTATGTGGTTTTATGCCCTGCTGAATCTGCTGGGATTTCTTTTTATCTACTTCATCGTTCCGGAAACCAAAGGTCGTTCACTGGAAGAGATCGAAGTATCGCTGAAAGAAGGGAAGTTTTACCCTAAAAAGCCGCATAAAGGGGCCTAAACTTCCGCCATTTCTGCTCCCGGGCAACCGGCCCGGGGGCAGCTCCTCGGCCTAAAACCGTTGAACTGTACTCCTCGCGCGGATTGCCGACTGACAGAGATAATTTCTCTCAGGGTATCAATAGCAACCAGGGCAGGTATAGTCGGCCAGCCAGTCGTCAAACGATTCCGGCTACCCATCGGGGTATATGCTGATTATCCTATGCGGACAACACCGGCATACCCCGCTTCCTAAGGATTCTCCCCGGACAACTTTTGCCAGCGTAACGATGCCACCAAATATCAGATGCCCCTGCCGGTACCTTCAGCCGGACAGCCCCTCTCTATTAACTGATGCAGGTGATTTATTATGAAGGATCTCCACGCGCGGCAGGTGAATACTGCTATACAGCAGGATCTTTTCAGGGCCACGCGGAAATAATTGATTTCGAGCGCAGGCACTAAACCTGTGATCGGCGAGAGAAGATCTGAGCAACCGACACTCCGGAATTGCAGGATGGGCGGATAATTTTTGCGGGATAATGGAAATTCAGGACAGGATAAGACTGGTGATCATGACTCTATTCTGCCCATATAACTGAGGGGGTACCTGCCAGAAAAATCAGCGGATAAGGAACTGCGGGGCAGAGGATTGGAAAATATAGATAAGAAAAAAGGCCATGTTAATAAATAACATGGCCTTAAAAGTGTGGCGGAACGGACGGGACTCGAACCCGCGACCCCCTGCGTGACAGGCAGGTATTCTAACCAACTGAA